>CAZLFS010000094.1:0-1693 GCA_964559005.1 uncultured Candidatus Saccharibacteria bacterium | reverse complement strand
GCTTCAAAATGACGCCCTCTTGCAAATTATAGAGATTCGCAAGCGGCCTAGAAATATATTGATAATTCAAGCCCAAATAATTTCTGCTAATTTTATTATTTGCAAAATAAGCATTTAGCGCAGCCTTGATATAATCGGCGTTTATTACCGCGTTACTGCTATAAATCCCCTGGATATTGCCATCAAGCGAAAGTATCGCCGAACCATCCATGACATTTGTGGTGCCGTCAACGGCAAAAGTTAGATTTGGCTGGGTATCCGAAAAAACTTGATTTGTAGCAAAATTATGCATGTCAGAAGACAAATAAGAAACCATGTCTGTTGCCTGGTATTCCACTGGCGATGCACTCAATACAATCATCCTTTGGCCAAGCTCGAGATCCTTAGGAAAACCAAGCTGGGCAGTAGAAAGGTTGCTGCGGTCAATTTTTATTAAAACCAAATCGCTTGCCGGATCCTGCGCCTTAATTGTTGCCTGGGCAATTGTGCCATCTTGAAGCGCAACATTTATTGCGCCGTTTGCCGGCAAAGCATTTTTGCTGGTTGCAATCAGGCCGTCTGAAGTCAGCACCAAGCCAGTGCCAGCCACTTCGGTATGGCCGAGGTCTGAACCGCTCAAAATAGCCACCAGCCACGGCTTTGCTTTTTGGATTGCAGCAATTGTATCTGATCCTTCATTAACCCGGATCTCTTCGCGGGTGTTTATAGTTAGCGGCGCATAAGTCGGCGCCAAATTATAGCGCACCAAAAAAGGAATCGTATTTAATTTTGGCACAATATAGCGCGTAAAAACCCAGGAGCCGAGTGCGCCGAGAATTAAGCTGGAAACGATTACAAATGTGATAAACTTTTTTGACATAAAATTATTTCCACGGCGTGCTTAAAAAACTGATTAAAATGATAAGCGAAGAAAATAAAATATGGAATGATACTTTCTTTGCCGTTAAATTATGGAATAAATAATAATAAATGATAATCCAAAGCACATAAAAAATGTTAAAGCTAATCACGCCCAAAATCGTATAATTCAACGGCAGCGCAATTAGCGCCCAGGATGTCTCCAAAATACAAAGCGCAAGCAGCCAGGAAAAATAATTTTTCTTTTCCGCCGGCTGCGGAATAAAATCAAATGAAGACCTGGCAACTAAAAAAGTTGCCAGCGCCGTGCCTATCAAAATGACGGAGTTGCGCGGCAGTAAATAATAATTGTAGCCAAAGAGCCAAATCATTAAGCCAAAAAAAGAAAGCAGCGTTGCAAAAAAAGTTACTTGCTCCGATGCAACCAAAATCATGCTTTCAATAATCCAAATGAAAAAAGTTGCAGCAATCAAAAAAGTTCCGCGCAAAAAATTTCCCGGCAAAGCAAAGTAAATGCCAATCATCGAGGCAATAAAAATGCCTGGCCGCAGCCAAGTCCAAAAAGTAAAAAGCTTTTCACGCTTTAAATACCAAAAATTGTAAGCCATGACAACAAGTACGTACGCTGCCATAGCCATTAGCATAAAACGGAAAATATTGCTAAAGCTTTGGATGGTCACCAGGAAAGCTAAAGCAACGACACTACTTATTATTTTGTGGGGCATATCTAACGAGTATTATAGCCAATCCGCACAAAATAAGTAAGAGCGCAGTAATTTGGTCAACCCGAAAGCTTGCAATATAAGCGCTATCCAGGCGAACACCCTCAATAAAG
>CAZLFS010000093.1:0-1802 GCA_964559005.1 uncultured Candidatus Saccharibacteria bacterium | reverse complement strand
AAGCGTATCCGCCTTCAATTGCCTGTAAAACTGCATATGATCCTGCGCTGCGTGCGATTGCGCCCTTTGATCCTGGCAATAATTCAACATCGTGGACAAAAGTTCCTACTGGAATATTTTTCAAAAACATTCTGTTGCCTGGCTGGGGATCAGCTTTTTCTGCAGTAACAACCATGTCGCCGACCTTAATGCCATGCGGGGCAATAATATATCTTTTTTCACCATCACGGTACGAAACCAGCGATAAGAATGAGGATCTGCCCGGAGCGTATTCGAGTGTCAAAACTTTTGCAGGAATATTCATTTTGTCAGCGCGGGAATAATCAATCAATCTTACTTTTTTCTTAAATCCGCCGCCGCGGTGCCTGACGGTAATTTTCCCGGAAAAATTTCGGCCAGCATTTTTTGTTTTTGAAGAAATCAAATGCTTCGGAGTTTTGCTGTTTTTATCCAAAACAGAATAATCCGTAACGGAATGGATACGGCGTCCTGCTGATGTTGGCTTGTATAATTTAACTGCCATATAAATAAATTAAGCTCCGGCCTCTATGTTTTGCCCCGGTTTTAATGTTACGATTGCCTTTTTCCAATCTGGAGTGTGGCCTTGGATTCTGCCAAAATTTCTTTTCTTGCCGCGCATGGAAACAATGTTAACATCCTGAACTTTTACGTCATAAACTTTTTCAACCGCTTTGCGCACAGAAATCTTATTAGCTTTTGGCGAAACTTTAAAAACAACTTTGCCGTTTTTCTGCTCTCTAAAGCTTTTTTCGCTTACCAAAGGCTTGATTAAAATTCGGTATGCGTTGCCAGTATTTTCCTTTGGAGCAACAGCAGCCAAAACACCTTCTTTTTCAGAAGCTTTTTTCTGCTCTTCTTTTTTATTGCCGAAAATTGCCATATTACTTCAGATAAGTTTTCTCAATTAATTCTACTGATTTCTTCGGTGCAATAATTGCGTCTGCGTTAACTATATCAATGACATTCAAGCGGTTTGCATGAATTACTTTTGCATTTTTGAGGTTGCGCGCGGCCATTTCAACATTGTCGTTCTTTGCGGGCAAAAGCACTAAAAATTTCTTTGCGTCTTTTGCAACTTTGTCGCTAACACCTTTAAACCAGCTGACAATTTGCTTGGTTTTCGGAGCATCCAGTTCCATTTCTGAAAAAACGAGAAAGTTATTGTTCTGCGCCTTATCGGAAAGAGTCATATACAACGCTTTGCGCCACTGCTTGTCATTCATTTTCAAAGAATAATTGCGATTGGAACGCGGGCCAAAAGTGATCCCGCCGTGTCGCCAAATTGGCGAACGGATCGAACCTGCGCGAGCATTGCCGGTTCCCTTTTGCTTCCAAGGCTTTTTGCCGCCGCCGCGTACTTCGCCGCGAGTTTTAGTATTTGCAATTGACTTGCGGCCATTTGCCATTTGCACGCGAACTGCTTGGGCAACAAGTTCTGTTTCCGGCTTAACTTCAAAAATCTTTGGATTCAAATCCATTTCGCCCGCTGATTCCAAATTCTGGTTGTAAACTTTGACTTTCATTACTTTTTCTTTTCCTTAGTAGTTGCAACCTTTGGTTCCAAATCTTTTACTTTTCCTGTGGAAATAACTTCAATCAAAGAATTTCTGTGGCCAGGAACCGCGCCGCGAACAGCAATTAAATTGCGTTTCGGATCAATATCAACAACTTGTAAATTCTTTACAGTTACTTTATGTCCGCCCATGCGCCCGGCCATTCTCAAACCTTTGCGGGTGTGTTGAGGGAATCTTTGGCCAATTGAACCGACAGCGCGCGGCTTG
>CAZLFS010000092.1:0-1893 GCA_964559005.1 uncultured Candidatus Saccharibacteria bacterium | reverse complement strand
AACCTAAACAATGTTGATCGTGCACAATGTCTTTATACGCTGCTTTAGGGGTTTTCTATTGCTTTTGTACACACTGCCAGCAATTTTATTGATAATTCAGAGAATTGCTTTTGTAGCCTTTTGATGATGCCCTTGCTTATGCCTAGAGTTTAAGATAGGTGTAGTTAGCGAACTAAGCGCTAGCTCTAAAAAAGGAAGGGAAAAATATGCGAAATAGAAAACGCGGTTTAGGCTCAGCAGACGAGGAAACACGAGAAAGGGTAGCTCGGGAGGGCGGCGAAGCATCACATGTAGGCGGGCGCAGCTCCGATGAAGAATAAATAGCAAACAAAAATCCCCATTCTGGGGGTTTTTGTTATTCAGCAACTTTCCTCATAATGAACTCAATTTCAGTAGCACCTCCAATCAACGCCCACCATCCTCTTTCAAATACTTTTGGAGAAAGCGCGATCAGCCAATTAAAGAAGCGCACCACTGGTTTTAAATACCACTTACAAACGCTGGGATGAATATGGTCTGCGTAAACGCCCTTGTTCGGGTATGCCCCGGAATATTTAATTTTGCGGTGTTCAAATGCAAAAATCTTGTCCGTATAAAAATGAAACGGGTGGTCTGGCCTGAAATAATCAAAGCTAAAGTAGCCAAATGGCCGAATGTGCGTGATATCAGTCCAAGCGCCCCAAGAGCTGAAATGCGGCACTTTCATATGCAGCTTGCCGCCCGGCTTTAAAATGCGATGGAATTCTTCCATTTTTTCCAGTGGATTATGCAGGTGCTCCAAAACGTGGTAAAGATGGATTTCGTCCGCATAATTATCCGGAAAAGGATATGGCAATGCGTCAAGATTATGCACGACATCAACAAAATTTTGAATTGGTTTTCGATCCACCCCAACTGAACCCGGGATTCTGGATTGGCCGCAGCCGATGTTTAAAATTACTTTTTCCATGTTTATTTCTGCCTCGCCTATATACAAACTCCTAGCTACTTGCTACTAATTATAGCCGATTCGCTGAAAATGGTCTAAAATTTGGTTATGGATGATAAACAACGCTCATTTTTATTGCAAATTGTCCAGCCGGGACTGGCAGGATTAATGGATGGATCGGTTTCTACGCTTGCGCCAATTTTTGCCGCGGCCTTTGCAACGCGCAGTCCGCATCTTGCTTTCGTAATTGGCTTATCTGCTGCAACCGGCGCCGGCATTAGCATGGCGTTTGCTGAAGGCTTGTCTGACAACGGCGTGTTAACCGGCCGCGGGCACCCTTTTGTGCGCGGCGCAGTTACAGGCTTAATGACTTTCTTTGGCGGAATTTTTCATACGCTCCCCTTTTTACTGCGCAATCTGCATAGCGCCTTAGTTCTAGCTTATCTTGTTGTAGGCCTCGAGCTTATATTAATTGCTTACATTCGCAACCACTTCTTCAAAATGAATTTTTTGCTTTCTATCGTGCAAGTTGTTTTTGGCGGTGCGCTTGTTTTTCTTGCTGGAATTTTGATTGGCTCATCATAACTTTACCGTACCTTTTCGTTCGACCTTATTCCAGCCAACCTCTTGTCCAACCAAAGAAGCTTTAATTGATTTAATTGCCACAAAGTAAATCAACTGGCGATAAAAGAATCTTTGCAGGAAAAGCCAAACAAGCAAACGCTTGTTTTCCCTTTTTTCAAGCATAAATGCGATAAAGGCTGTAATAAAGTCCGCAGCAAGAAACAGGGCATAAAAATATAAAATACGCTCGAGATTCGCGGTTGCGTACTGGGTCGGATGTTGGTAGCGGTCCAAAAGCGTAAATATGACCGAGAGCACCATCAACAAATCCATTAACGGCGAAATTAGAGGGAAAAAGATCTGGTAAATGAAAATATTCGGCAGCGCGACAAAGCCGACAT
>CAZLFS010000091.1:0-1935 GCA_964559005.1 uncultured Candidatus Saccharibacteria bacterium | reverse complement strand
ATGACCCGACTGTGCCGTGCCATCGAGTAGTTCGTGCAGATGGCCGTTTAGGCAATTATAATCGTGGTGGATCAGCAAGCAAACTTAAGAAATTAAGACAAGAAGGATACAAAGGGGACATATGGCCGATAGATTAAAGTTAGAAAGCATACGCGCAAACAGTGCAAGATTACGCAAGGAAGTCGAAGCTCAAACCATTGGTTATATTGTTGGTGCATTGGGGATTGTCGCTGGCCTTGCTTGGAATGATGCGGTCAAGGCTTTGATTGATTATATTTTTCCTGCAGCCCAGAATTCCGTGAAAGCTAAATTTAGTTATGCGATTTTGATCACAATTGGTGTTGTGATTGTGACTATGCTTTTGGTGCGCAAGCAAAAGAAGCTTGCCAACGAAGAAGCAAAGGTTAACGCCGAAGCTGTGCGCGAAGGTGCGAACCGGGAAAACGCCTAAACTTTTTTGAATTTAAGAAAGATAATTATTGGAAAGCGGTGCAGTTGGTATTTTAGATTGAATTCGCGACCATCTTCGGGCGAATAAAGGTCTTCAAAATGTTCAAGGTTTAGGCCGGCTTTAAGCGCATTATTTATTTGATCAGAGAGTGGATAAAAATAAGAGCTGAATCTTCCTTGCCAGGCGTATGGGGAATTTTTTTTGTTTTGCCAAAAGGGCTTCAGTTTTAATTGCGGTTTGCGGCGGAGCAGGAAATTTATTAGGCCGCGTTTCCATATGCCAACGGGGTAAGCGTAATATGGATTCGGAATTGTTATTAGCACCGTACCGCCTGGCTTGAGTATGCGGGAGATTTCTTTGAAAGCAAATTCTGGGTTTTGGATGCAATTTGCAGCCATGCTGATTATGACCGCATCGAATTGCTCATTGGAAAATGCGGTTGGCTGGTTGAAGTCGGCAACTGTGAAATTTATGCCAGGATATTGTTTTTTTGCCAGATCAATGAGCGCAGGGGAAATGTCACAGCCGTTCATATCGTATTTTTCAGAAAGTTTTTCTGTCAGCCAGCCTTCGCCGCAGCCAAGATCCAAAATTTTGGCGCGATCATTTTCTGTGGGTAAGTGCTTGGCGATAACATCGAAAATAAGCTGCTGTTGTTGTTTTCCGTTTTCAGAATTTATGAAAGAAACATAATCGTTTGCCACTGGCGGTTCAATGTAGTTAGACATGCCAAAAGCATAGCATTATAGCTAAATTATGCAAAAAAAGATTGTCATTCAAGGCAATTCTCGGGGATGGAAGCCTGCTGGCCTTTTCGCTTCGCTCAAAGACTATCACGCTTCCATGGCGGAGAGGGAGGGATTTCCGCCTCGGCTCGCTGCTGCTCGCCTCGTTGTCCGGGGCAGCCTCGGTTTGCCATTCAAGGCAAACCTCGGTCGCTCAGCTGCAGAGTTTTCTGCAGAAAACTCTTTGCTTCGCTCCTGCCCGTTCGAATCCGCTCGCTCTGCAATAATTTTTGTTGACCAGCTCGCTCCGCTCGTGATCACCAAAAATTATGGCGGTGTGCAAGGGTTAAGTACTACCGTTCTAGGGGTATTATAAGGGGTTTTGGGGAATTTGGGAAAAGCAGCTTTTGAGGAGTAAGGGTCGGGGGTAGAAGGGGCAAAATGAGACAAATGAGACAGTCCTAAAGGTTTAGGGTTTTGTCTCATCTTCTCCAGTCACAGCTCTTACTTTCTTTTAAATAAATTAAAAAAAGTTTTCTTTTCTTTATTATTAAAATATTCTTCCTTGGTAAGTTTTTCCTTTTGCCTGCCGCGCTCAATTTGTTTTTGTGACCACTTTGGTGCCCACTCAATTAGACTTTTCTTGATCCAGTAATGCGATTGGCAAGGAAAGCTCCAATTACCAATAGATGGATACAGGGAGACAGTTTTGCCGTCGAAAATAAGCTCCCAGTCGGTAGGAGAAAACGGAGTTACTAC
>CAZLFS010000090.1:0-1950 GCA_964559005.1 uncultured Candidatus Saccharibacteria bacterium | reverse complement strand
AAGTCATAGTAAAAACCGTTTTCAATCACCGGGCCAACGCCTAGCTGCGCATTTGGAAACATTTCCAAAACAGCACTAGCCAAAATGTGTGCCAAAGAATGCCTTAAATTGTGTAATCTTTCGTTCATTTAAGAAATAATTAATGTTGCTGGTTTATAATGTGCTTTGTTCCGGGGATTTGTTTTTATAAAAAACCCCAAAGCTTGCCAGCAAGAAACTTGCTTCCAAACTTTGGGGTTCATTGCGCAATCTACGATGCGCGTTCGAACGGTTCCACCCAAATATGCTTTATGTTTTATGGGCTCATCGGTTGGTAGCCGGATCAGCGCCCAGAGCTATTAAAATGATATCAGATCGTAGGATTTCCGGCAAGTTTTTTAATTTGGCAATTTGTCCTTTGACCAATTTTTTATCTGTTGGTATTGTAGCTGCCAGAAAACCCAAATGGAGGGGATGATGCATTGGCTGTCGGTGATTTTAAGCTGCGCCGCCGTTGCTGCGGCCACGGCATTTTTGGTCTCCTCCTACCACACAAATAAGGAGCGTGATCGCCAGGAAGCAGCAAAGTTGCTCGAGGAAGTGGACGTCACTTCCGGTGACGACTATTCGCATTACATGCGCCTGCTTTCTAAGTATGACCAGCTCGTGAGCCAGCGCCGTTTTCCGCTGGAAGCAATTACGCCGAAGGAGCGCGAATGGTATTTTGCGCTTCGCCGCAAGCCGCACCTCAATGAAGGAAACCGCTTGGTTTCCGAATATCGCGTGAAAGTGCAGGCAGGCGAGTCCGTGCGCGGCTACGAGCAGAAAATTCGCGAGCAGCTGCGCTTGGCAATGGATCCGGCATCTGGCGTTGCGCACCAAGAATTAGACCTTGGCGCGATCCAAACCAGCGAAGAGGATCTTGCTAAGCTCAAGCACGGTGCGCTGATCAACTGGTGCAACGAGATCTACGCGAATGCTTGCGAGGAGCAAGATCCAGTGGCGCGTTGGAATATGCTTTACCAGCTGCGCGCGACAATGCTTTCGGACAACGTCGAGTGGCACGAAACCAGCATCAGGGAAGATGCATTCCGGGAAAAGCTTTTCGAGACTTTCGAAGGCTCGGTGCCGATGCAGGCAGCAGTTACGGTTTGACGCGCTGTTCCAAAACTGCACAGCCATCACAGCAACGCCGCTCTCTTTGGGAGCGGCGTTTTCATTTACATTATGCCAACCTTTCGTATTTCTTTAAGTTCGCGCAGCTCCATTACCAGGTCATCGGATAAGGTTACTTGCAGCTTTGTTTGCAAAGTTTTTGCATGCGCAGCGTGGTCGCCTATAATTAAATTCACTTTTGCATTTCCCGGATAACGTTCCAAAATATTTTTTAATTTTTCGATTGTTTCGCGGCTGACTTTTTCCGGCAAATTTATTGCCACTGCGCTTTTTGTTTCAAAGTCCTTTATGTTCATTTCGTAAAGCAGGTCGTCCGGCAATTCTTTAGCTTCTTCGACTATTAATTTAAATTCACCGTCTTTATCCGAAAGCCGGCCCGAAAGCTGGACGATTTTTTCCAGTTCGATTAAATGCGAAGACACAGCCAGAATTTTTGGGAAAACCAGCGCTTCGATTATGCCGCTTTGGTCTTCGAGCGTCAGGAAAACCATTGGCTCTGCTTTTTTGGTTAAGCTTTTTTTCAGTTTGGAGATTATTCCGCCGACTTGCACGTTGGAATTGATCATTTCTTCGCGCAAAGAGCCGAGCGGCATCATATTTTTTAAAACTTTGCGGTAATTGTCCAGCGGATGCGAAGAAACATACAAGCCAAGCAATTCCTTTTCCCAAAGCAGTTTTTCTTCTTTGCTTGCCGGCTCTGCCGGAATCAATGAAATATCGCCGCCTTCAGCTTTTGCGCCGCCGAAAAGGCTTTCCTGGCCAGCTTGTTTGGATTTAAACTGGTCGCGCGCATAT
>CAZLFS010000089.1:0-2024 GCA_964559005.1 uncultured Candidatus Saccharibacteria bacterium | reverse complement strand
AGTTTTCCCACTCCGGAGCTAGATGCCCTTCTGGGTATACGCCCCTCCTTCTGCTTCGAATCCGGAGTTAGCGACCGCAGTCGCTGTGGACGAGTGGTACTGCTACTACGAAATATCCTCCTGAGATGAGTGTTGAAGCTTGGACCGCACCATGCGATCCTATGGCTGCCCTTTTGCCTTGTTCACCTCGTTTTGTGTGTGAGCTTGAAGCGACCAGCGCCGACCCTGTAGATACGCAGGGGTGCTGCGGAATCGATCACCTCCGCCCGCCAATGTGCTTAAAGTATAGCACATAAAAAGCCGGTCCTCAAAACCGGCTTTTCCCCAGGGGACTTTATTTCTTTTTAGCGATTTCTTCTGCAATGCGCTCAATAAACTTTTTCAAGCTGATTGCGCCAAGATCTTTGCCGCGGTGGCGCACTGCAACTTTGCGGCTTTTTGCTTCTTTTTCGCCAACCACAAGCATGTAAGGATACTTTTGCATTTCCGCTTCGCGGATTTTTTTGCCAATTGATTCATCGCGGTCATCCAACTGAACGCGCAGATCCGGCAAAACGGCTTTCAATTCCTTTTGCACGTCGCGCGCATATTTGTTTTGTTTTTTTGAGATTGGCAAAATTGCCGCTTGCACTGACGCGAGCCAGGTTGGAAAAGCGCCGCCGTACTGCTCGATCATTACTGCCATGAAGCGTTCCAGCGAGCCAAGTAGTGCGCGATGGATAACGATTGGCGTTTGCTTTTCACCCTTTTCATCAATGTAGTGCAGGTCAAAGCGTTTTGGCATTTGGAAATCAAGCTGAATGGTTGCCAGCTGCCATTTGCGGCCAAAAGTGTCTTTGAACTGCATGTCTATTTTTGGCCCGTAAAATGCGCCATCGCCAGGATTGATTTCATATTTCCATTTTGCTTTGTGCAGCGCGTTTGCCAATTGGGTTTCTGCTTTGCTCCATTCTGCATCTGTGCCCAAAGCTTTTTCAGGTTTGGTTGAAAGATAAACGTCTTCAATTTCCATGCCAAAAATTTTGTAGATTTTTTGGATTCGTTTTAGCAGTTCAGCGACTTCATCAGAAACCTGGTCTGGGGTCAGGAAAATATGGCAATCATCCTGGCTGAAAGCGCGGAGGCGGGTTAATCCGCCGAGCGCGCCGGAAATTTCGTTGCGGTACAAAGTTGTCATTTCTGCAAAGCGCAGCGGCAAGTCTTTGTACGAGTACAAGCCCTGCTTAAATAAAGTCATGTGCCCGGGGCAGTTCATTGGCTTCAACGCAAAATCGCGCCCTTCGACTTTAAAAGTAAACATGTTTTCTTTAAAGTGGTCCCAGTGGCCGGAAGTTTTCCATAACTCCGCATCAAACATTTGCGGCAACTTTACTTCGCTGTAGCCTGGGCCATAGGAATATTCGCGCACAAACTTTTCCAGCTCATTGCGCAGGACGGTGCCTTTCGGCAAATAAAACGGAATTCCCGGCGCAATTTCGTTAAACAGAAATAACCCGAGTTTTGGCCCAAGCACGCGGTGATCGCTCTTTTCCAATTCTTCTTGAAGCGCAACGTATTTGTCCAATTCGTGCTTGTTTTCAAAAGCCAAGCCGTAAACCCTTTGCATTTGCGGATTTTTCTGGTCGCCGCGCCAATATGCGCCGGAAGTCTTATTGAGTTTGAAAGAATCAGGGCTGATTTCAGCAGTATTATTAACATGTCCGCCGCGGCAAAGGTCAACGAATTTTCCGGTATGGTAAAGGCTAACTGAATGCGGCTTTTCATCCGCTTGTTTTGCCTCGCTGCCAACAATATCTTTGAAAACGGTTGTGCCGTGCTTTTGGATGTCTTTGATCAATTCAATTTTGAACGGCTGTTTTTTTTCTTCAAAATATTTGATTGCGTCGGCAAAGGACAATTCTTCGCGCTTGAAATCCATTTTTTGGCGAACAAGCTCGCGCATGCGCTTTTCCAGTTTTTGCAAATCTTGCGGCGTCAGCGGACGCGGCAGACGCCAGAGCGGGTGTGGTGGCGCTGGCAGCCGC
>CAZLFS010000088.1:0-2073 GCA_964559005.1 uncultured Candidatus Saccharibacteria bacterium | reverse complement strand
AGTGTTTGCTGTGCCGACAACCACAAGCTCCCCTTCCAAATCAAAACTTTTTATTTGATTGCGCACAACCACGCCATCAAAACCCTGGTCGCGCACTAAAATATTTGTGCCTGATCCTAAAATAAAAAACGGCAAATTGTTTTCTTTGGCAAACTTTAGGGCAGCAATAAAATCGTCCACTGTCTTTGCCTCGACAAAATATTTTGCCGGACCACCTATTTTAAATGAAGTGAATTTTGCCAATTCAACATTATTCTGCATTTGCATATGTTCCGCCGTTAACTTTATCTTTTAAATCGTACGCCAGCGTATTAAATGAACCCACTGCCATTATAACAACAACATCCCCCTCCCTAATATCCGCTTGCGCCAAAGCCTGCTGTTTATCCTTAACATACCGGACGTTTTTTTGAAATTGTGCGATTGCTGCAACCACTTCCTCGCCAGTAATGCTGGATGGCAATTTTTGCTCGCGCGCAGGGTAAACTTCGGCAATATAAGCCAAATCTGCTGCACCAAATGCTTGGGCAAGCTGGGGCAATGTTTCTTTAGTGCGGGAATATGTGTGCGGTTCAAAAAACGCAACAATGCGGCGGCCAGGGTATTTTTTTCGCGTCGCTTCTAAAGTCAATTTTGCTGCGGTCGCGTGATGCGCATAATCATCAATGATAGTTACCTTGCCATCATAAATAATTTGATACCTGCGCTGAATGCCGGAATATTCTTCCACTAATTTTTCAATTTCTCTGCTTTTGAAGCCTAATTCCGAAAGTACTGCCAATGCCGCGATGTAATCATAAAGATAAGGTTCAGAGCCAGGCAGCTTGGTGTGATAGCTTTGCGGCTCGGCGTCCCCCTGCTGAAACCAAACGCCGGTTAAAACGCCGTTACTTAATGATGCGCCGCCAACAACCATCTCCTTGGCGCCAGGAACGTGTAGTCCGGTGCCGAAGCCAATTTTTCTTGCTCTGGCGTTCTTAACAACTTCAACGACATTACGGTCATCAACGTTATAAATGATCGTAGCGCTTTCAGGCAAATCTTCCGCCAATTCTCGAAAAACTTTTTTGTAAGATTCCAAATCCGGGTACAAATCCGGGTGGTCATGTTCGATGTTGTTGATGAGCAAAATTTTCGGCCCGAAAAAAGAAAATTTTGGCCGATTATCGTTAAAATTTGTTTTATACTCGTCGCCCTCAATAATAAAATACTCTCCTTTACCGTAATGATAATTCGTTTTTAAGTCTGTCAGGACTGCGCCAACAAAAAAAGACGCATCCCGCAGCACACTTAACGCGTAAGCAAGCAAGCCGGAGGTTGTGCCTTTGCCATGTGTGCCAACAACCAAAATCTGCTGTTTGTCTTTTGCAAATTCAGCAAGCAGCTCGGCAAAAGAAACAATTGGAATTTTCTGCTCCAACGCTTTTGCGACTTCTGGGTTTGATTGATCAACTGCAGAAGTCGTTATAACCAAATCTGCGCTTTGCAAATTTTCTGCCGCATAGCCAACATGGTACGGAATCGCGTATTTATCCAAGACGTCTTTTGACGGCGAATAAATATCTTTGGCATCTGAACCCTCAACTTCAAAACCTTTTTCTTTGGCAATGCCAGCAACAGCGGACATGCCAATGCCGCCAATGCCAATAAAATATATTTTTTTTATGTTCGAAATATTTAACATTTAAGGGTCCTATCCGAGGCTGCCATCCGAGGGGCACCCTCTATCTACTTAATAGCTTTTTGATACGCGGGATAGCGAGTTCAGCAGCGCGGCGGCCCTCCATATACATCGCTTCGGTTTTTCCAAGCCCCGTGTCGCCAAATCCCTTCACGTCCGGATGGATCATTAAATCAGAATTAAAATATTCCGCTTTTTTGCGCTCACCCATTGCATAATCCATTGCTTTATCCAAAACTGAAATAATATTTGGCGTTTTAACTCGGTCAATCATCAATTCTTCTTCGTCCGCAGCGCGGAATGAATCAATTATTTTACCGTACGCGCGCGATATTCGGCGTAAAGGCGAAGTCAAAAAATTATAACCGCGCTTTAATTGCAAAATCGGATCA
>CAZLFS010000087.1:0-2129 GCA_964559005.1 uncultured Candidatus Saccharibacteria bacterium | reverse complement strand
CCGATGCTATATAAAATAAGGTATGTGCCAGCAATAATCCCGCTCGGCGTTTTGCGCTTACCAAGCCATTTTGCCAATAAAATTAAGGCAAAGAAAACGCCAACATCCCAAAGCGCCTCATAAGCAAAAGTTGGGCTAAAATAAGCATATTGCTGATATCCTTGGGGCCTGAATTGCAATGGCAGATACATTTTCCAGGGCAAGTTTGTTGGCGCGCCAAAGGCTTCGTAATTAAAAAAGTTGCCAAAGCGGCCGATTGCTTGCGCTATTGGCATCGCAAAAGCAGCGACATCTGCCAAAAGCCAAAAACTTATTTTGTGTTTGCGCGCCATGATCAGCAGCGCGATTGCGCCGCCAATTACTGCGCCGTAAATTGCCAAGCCGCCATGCCAGATTTTAAAAGCTTCCAGCCACTGGCTGCAGTAATATTGATTGTAAGCGAACACATAATATAAGCGCGCGCAGAGGAACGCGATTAGCACTGTCCAAAAAGTGATGTCTTCGAAAATGTTTTTGGCAATTTGGGCGCGGCGCGCGCGCCACAAGCCGATTAAGTAACCAACATAAATACCCGCGACCATTGTTAGCGCGTAATAGCGAATGGTTAGCGGGCCTAAACGAAATGATTGGCTTAAAATAAAAGTTGCCGCGCTGCTGCGCGCGCCTAAAATAGCGCGACCTGTT
The DNA here is from genome assembly GCA_964559005.1 of uncultured Candidatus Saccharibacteria bacterium. Lineage (GTDB taxonomy): Bacteria > Patescibacteriota > Doudnabacteria > UBA920 > VMFF01 > CAZLFS01. The sequence goes on along the minus strand of CAZLFS010000087.1, from coordinate 1,445 downwards.
TTTGCACTGCTACTTTTGGTTCTGGCTCTTTCCATAACACCGGAATCTCTTTGACTTCAAAGAAATCTTTAAATAATATTTTGCCGTTTTTCAAGCCGTATTCGTAAACGTCGCGCGTGATGCGCACATCATCTGTGCAATATTTTTTAAGCAGGTCCAAGCGACCGTTGCGCCAATATAAAATTGCTTGCCGGCCATTGCCGCTTTTGCCAATGCCTAAAGTTGCCTGTGCAATTGAGTCCAGGCCAATGCGGTGGCCAAGCCGGCTTTGCACATCTTCAATTATGTCGAGATACGGCAAAGTATGCACATCAAAATTCATATAAGGCTGGAGCACTTCAAAATCAAAGTCTTTGATGTTAAAGCCAATAATCTGGTCAGCGCTCTGCAAAATTTCAGCAAGCTTGTGCAGCTCGTTTTCCGCAAAACAAGTAAACTTCTCGCTTGTGTATTCGTATATGCCGCAAACCGAAACTTTTAAAAGATGATTCTTGCCGCGGCCGCCCACTTCTGCAAATTCTTTTTGTGTTTCTAAATCAAGAACAATTTTTTTGAGCATTTGTATTTGATGCGATTTATTCTTTTTGAATTATAGCATATTTTATGTTAAAATGCTTAAGTTATTAAGCTTAATCGAATGAAACGCACGCTCGCTTTGGAGGCAAACGGTCAGGTTGGCAAGGAAATTACTTTAAAAGGCTGGGTAAACTCGCGCAGAGACCATGGCGGTCTTATTTTTGTTGATTTGCGCGACCACACCGGATTAATCCAGGTTACGATTAATCCGCAATTCACGCAGGAAGCGTCTTTCAAAACCGCGGAAAAGCTGCACGACGAATATGTCATTGAAGTGCGCGGAAAAGTTGTTGAGCGCGAAGCGGAGTTGGTCAATCCAAACATCCCGACTGGCAACATTGAAGTAAAAGCAGAGGAAGTAAAAATTATTTCCACAGCCAAAACTTTACCCTTTCAAATCAGCAGCGGCGAAGATGTCAACGAAGATTTGCGCTTGCGTTACCGCTATTTGGATTTGCGCCGGCCAAAATTGCAAAACCACTTGAAAAACCGCGCCGCGTTCATCAAATATATCCACGACTTCATGCACGCAAACGGTTTTTGGGAAATAACCACGCCGATCCTGGCAAACTCATCGCCTGAAGGCGCGCGCGATTTTCTGGTGCCATCGCGCCTGCATCCGGGTAAATTTTACGCGCTGCCACAAGCGCCGCAACAGTTTAAACAGTTATTGATGGTTGGCGGCATTCCGCGCTATTACCAAATTGCGCCATGCTTCCGCGACGAAGATCCGCGCGCAGACCGTTCCCCTGGCGAATTTTATCAGCTGGACATGGAAATGGCGTTTGCGGAAAAAGAAGATGTTTGGGAAATGATGGAACGCTTATTTAAAGATGTCACAGAAAAATTTTCTAATAAAAAAGTAAAGG
>CAZLFS010000086.1:0-2203 GCA_964559005.1 uncultured Candidatus Saccharibacteria bacterium | reverse complement strand
CAAGCCAATCCGCTGTTTTGACTTTACCGGTTATTTGGAAGTGCTGCAAAAAGCTTTGCAAGCTTTGGCAGTTTTGCCGCCGCCTGCGCACCAGCATGAGCGCGTTGAAGTTTTTCTGGTGCCGCTCGGCGATCTTGCCGCAAAAAAAGCTTTGCGTTTGTTTTCCGAGCTTTGGGACAATAATGTTGTTGTGCACGACCATTTCGGGCAAACCGGAGTGAAGAACCAATTGAAAGAAGCGGAAAACCAGAAAGCAGTGGTGGCGCTGATCATTGGCCAAAAAGAAGCAATGGATGAGATGGTGATATTGCGTGACGTCAAATCGGGGATGCAGGAAGTATTTGCATCAGATCGAATCGTAGATGAGGTTAAGAAGCGCCTAGGAAAATAGTATGGATTGTATTTTTTGCAAAATTATTGATAAGCAGATCGATGCGCCGCGTATTTACGAAGACGATAACTTCATTGTAATCCCGGATAAGTTCCCGAAATTTGCAGTGCACATTTTAATTATTCCTAAAAAGCACGTCGAATCGATCGGCTTTGCTGAAGAAGGTGACAGCATTATGCTTGGCAAAATGTTGCTTTTGGCAAAAGACGTTGCAGCCAAACAAAATCTCGCAGATTTTCAGCTCATTTTTAATAACGGTAAGTATACCCAAGTGCCGCATTTGCACCTCCATCTCGTTTCTGGCCAGCTGGTTGAAAAAGTTTAAGAAATCCGGTATATTTTGGTTAGTCGAATTATTCAGAAATCCTACGAAGGGGGTGACTGTATTGGTTGAAGTTAAAAAGAAAGAAGGCGAATCATTTGAGAGCTTGCTAAGAAGATTTAACCGCAAAATTCAACAAAGCGGTGTTTTAGTGCGTGCCCGAAAAATCAGGTTTTACGAGCCGCCAAAGAGCAAGCGTTTTGTCAGAGAAGATGCCCGCAGACGCGCAGAAATTAAGGAAAAAAGAGAAGAATTAAAAAAGACAGGCAAATTGCCTGCCAAAAGGTTTGGAAAATATTAATGCTCAAAGAACAAATTGACAGTGATTTAAAAGCAGCAATGATTGCGAAGGATCAGGTTAAAACTGACACTTTGCGCATGCTCAAGGCACGCATAAAAAATGACGAGATTGCCAAGGGCAAAGAATTTGCTGACGAAGATGTTGTCGCTGCAATTGGTTCAGAAGTGAAGCGCCGCAAGGATTCGGTGCAAGCATACACGCAAGGGGGCCGTCCGGAGTTAGCAGCAAAAGAGCAAAGTGAAATTTCAATTTTGCAAAAATATTTACCAGAACAAATGTCCGAAGAAGAGGTTCGTGAAATTATTGGCCAAACATTAGCCGGACAAAATTTCGCGGCAGCGGATTTTGGCAAGGCAATGGGCATGCTGATGCCAAAGTTAAAAGGCAAAGCAGACGGTACAGTTATCTCAAAATTGTTAAAAGAAAAATTATCTTAAAATAAAAATGGCACAAGGAAATTATTTAGTCGGATTAGATATTGGTTCCTCAACGGTTCGCGTTGTTGTTGGTAAGGTTGAGGAATCAAAAAATCCGAGCATCATCGGTATTGGTGAAGCCGCTTCTTCAGGGATCCGCAAAGGGGTAATTGTTGATATTGAAGAGGCGGTTTCAACCATTTCACAAGCATTGGAAAAAGTTGAGCGCATGACCGGCTTGTCGATCACTCATGCAACTGTCGCGATTGGCGGCTCGCACATTTCTTCAATAGAATCGCATGGCGTTATTGCTGTTTCCCGCGCTGACGGCGAAATTACGGAAAATGACATTATCCGCGTCATTGACGCTTCGCAGGCAATTTCAATTCCCCAGAATCGCGAAATTCTCCACGTTATTCCGAAAAATTTTGTGGTTGATGGGCAATCTGGCATCAAGGATCCGCTAGGCATGACCGGCATTCGCCTGGAAGTGGATACAGTGATTGTCCAGGCAGCTGTTCCTTTCGTGAAAAATCTTTCCAAAGCCTTGGCGCAAGCCGGCTTGCAGATAGATGATATGGTTTTGGCGCCGCTCGCTGCTGCACAAGCAGCTTTAACGAAACGCCAGAAAGAATTGGGTGTTGCTTTAGTAGATATGGGCGGCGGCACAACAGGGTTGGTTGTTTTTGAGGAAGGCGAGCTGCTGCATACATCAATAATCCCGGTCGGCTCCGGCCACATCACTAACGATATCGCCATTGGCCTGCGCACTT
>CAZLFS010000085.1:0-2219 GCA_964559005.1 uncultured Candidatus Saccharibacteria bacterium | reverse complement strand
GCAAACTGTGTTATAATTTATTTATGAGAGAGACACCAGAACTAATTGTGCCGCCGCTAAGCGCAGGCAATGGTCCGGAAAAGGATCGAGAATTTAGCCCTTTGGCAGATAAGGACAAGGCCTTTGTTGGTCAAAATGTTCCTGAAAGGTATCAGGCGGCTGCGGATTCGCAAGGAAAGCTTTTAGATAAAGAGGTGCCGCTGCCGGTTAGCTCGGAAATCCAGCCTGCTGCTGAAGATCCTGCTGTGCTGCAGCGCAGGAAAACTATTCTGAACCGCCTGGTGAGTGGAAAAGATCTTTACGATTCAACAGAAGATACTGACGTTAGCGATTTAGTCGGTTTGGTTGGCAAAGACAATGAACCGCGGCCGCGCTGATTAATGGCAAGTTCCAGAAACAAAAATAAATGCAAAATGACCCTTCAACCTTAATGATTTTATATGCCGCAGTTGGCATTTTAGCCGCAATATTTATTGTGGCTTTTTTGTATTTTTGGCTGAAACATCGCAAGCAGGTAAAGCATATTGTGCCGCGCGCGCGGAATTCCGTATTTTTAGAAATTCAAGTGCCAAAGGAAAACGCCAAGGAAGAAGACAAGCCGAAGACAGACGAAGAAAAAAAACATCTCATTTCAATTGCCGAGCAAATTTTTACAACGCTTTCAGAAGCAGGCAAACACGGCGGCTTTTTGGAGAGCAATGATTATATTTCTTTTGAAATCGCTGCAGCGCAAAAGAAAATTTCGTTTTACATTAATTGCCCGGCGGAGCTCCAGGATTTGATTGAAAAGCAGGTCCACGCGCAATATCCGAGCGCGCAGATCGAAGTTATCCCCGCATACAATCCGTTTATGCGCGGTTATGTGCAATCAACTGCAGAATTGGTTTTGCAGAAAAGTTACGTTTACCCGTTCCGCACTTATAAAATGACTGAATCTGACCCGCTCAATGCGCTGACCAACGCGATGTCCAAGCTTGAAGAGGACGAAGGCGCGGCATTGCAGCTGATCATTAGCCCAGCTGGTGATTCCTGGCAAAGCAAGCCGCGTTATATGGCTCTTGAAATCCAGCAAGGCAAAACTCCGGATTATGTTGAAAAGGGTGCTTTCATGCGGCTGGTTATAGATTTTGCGCATGGCATTGGCCACGCAATTTTTGGCCGCAATGAACAGCAGGAAATGTCGCACAAATATAAAGACCTCACTGGCATTAATGCGCCAATCAATTTAACCCCGCAGCAGCAGGAGATCGTCAAAAAGCTGGAAGAAAAGGCGAGCAGGCCAGGGTTTAAAACGAACATCCGCCTGGTTACGTCCGCAAAAAACATGGCTACTGCGGATTTGCACATGCGCAACATCCTCGCATCCTTCATGCAATTCACAATGCCGCCGTTTAACGGCTTTATGGTTAAAAAGCGCAACAGCAGAAAAATCCTTATTGATTACGTTTTTCGCGTTTTTCACGATCATGGCAATAAAAATATTTTGAACACCGAAGAACTGGCAAGCATTTGGCATTTGCCAACGCCTTACATTGAAACGCCAAATATCAAATGGCTGATCTCAAAACGCGCGCCAGCGCCAATCAATATTGCTCCGGAAGGGACTGTACTTGGTTATAATATTTACCGCAATGTCCGCACCGAAATCAAGATCGCACGCGATGACCGCCGCAGGCACATGTATATTATTGGCCGCACCGGTTCCGGAAAATCCGAACTGATCAAAAATATGGCAATCCAGGATATCCGCAATGGCGAAGGGTTATGCGTGGTTGATCCGCACGGCGACCTTGTTGAAGGCATTTTGCCGCATGTGCCAAAGGAGCGCGCTGAAGATGTTATTTTGTTTGAGCCCTTTGACGTTGAGCGCCCGGTTGGCTTGAATATGCTGGAAGTCAAAAATGAAGGGCAAAAAGATTTTGCTGTCCAGGAAATGATTTCCATTTTCTACAAATTGGTTACTGATCCGGCAATGCTCGGGCCAATGTTCGAGCATAACATGCGCAATGCAATGCTGACTTTGATGGCAGACGAAGAGCATCCCGGCACAATCACGGACATTCCGCGCATTTTCACGGACATGGAATTCCAAAAATATAAAGTTTCAAAAGTACAAGATATGGTCGTGCGCAATTTCTGGGAAAAGGAAATGGCGAAAACCTCTGACTTCCATAAATCCGAAATGCTTGGTTATCTTATTTCTAAAGTTGGCAGGTTTG
>CAZLFS010000084.1:0-2248 GCA_964559005.1 uncultured Candidatus Saccharibacteria bacterium | reverse complement strand
TCGACAACGCGGTCGGCGGCGGCCACGCCGCCATCGTGCTCGTCGCGCTCATCATATATGGGTTAGAGAGAATACTAAAAAATTGGCCTAATGACTAGCGAGATTGACCTTTTGCAGCTAATCTGTTATGATATAGCGTAATTAATTTTTCGAAGCAAATGAACTTAGCAATTATTGAGCTTGGTGGTAAACAGTATTTGGTAAGGCCAAATTCAAAGCTCCAAGTCGAAAAGCTTTCCGGCAATATCGGGGACACAGTAAAAGTTGATGCTGTTTTGCTTTCAGGCGATGGCAAGGATATTAAATTAGGCAAACCTTTCGTTGGTGCTCCTGTTGAAGCAAAAATTTTGCGCCAGGGCCGCGGTAAAAAGATCACCGTCTTCAAATATAAGGCAAAGTCCAAGTATCGCAGGAAACAAGGGCACAGGCAACAGTTTACAGAAATCGAAATTACAAAGATATAAAAAATCCGCGCTAGCGGATTTTTTATTGGTATTCGTTTCTGCCTTCAAGCGCGCGCAAGATGGTTATCTCGTCGGCGTATTCAATGTCTCCGCCAATTGGCAGTCCGCGCGCAAGGCGTGTTACCTTAATTGCCAACGGCTTTATTTGTTCAGCAATGTGCATTGCTGTGGTTTCGCCTTCAAGAGATGGGTTAGTAGCCAAAATAACTTCTTTTATTTCACCTTCTTCTAACCTTTTCAATAAAGAGGCAATATTGAGCTGCTCTGGGCCAATGCCATCCAAAGGGGAGAGCACGCCGCCTAAAACATGAAATAGCCCTTTATATTGGCCGGTTGCATCCAGCGCTTGTGCATCTAAAGGTTCCTCAACAACACAAAGCAAAGAATGGTCCCTGGATCGGTCCGAGCATGTGCCGCAAGGATCTGTTTCCGACATATTGTGGCAAATTGAACAAAAAACTACGCCTCTTTTTAGATTAGAAACTGCTTCAGAAAATAAAGTGAGGTCCAGGTCGTTTCTTTTCAGTAAATAAAAAGTTAGCCTGCTTGCGGTTTTCGCGCCAATGCCAGGCAACTTTGAAAATTCATTTATTAGTTTTTCGATTGAGCTTGGTAGCCTTGCCATTAGTTAATGATATCTTCCTCTGTAGAGGATATCATTTCTGCTGGACTTGGCAAGCTTTGTGAAAAGGTTTTATCAAGATTTCTAAAGCTGGTTTTTTCATTATCAAAGAATAACTCAACTTTGCCAGTTGGGCCGTTTCTATGTTTTGCAATGTGTATTTCTGCGATATTTGGGCGCTGCGATTCTTTGCCTTTGTACATGTCTTCGCGGTAAATAAACATCACCACGTCAGCATCTTGTTCAATAGAGCCAGATTCGCGCAAATCGGCAAGCAAAGGCTTTTTGTCCGGGCGGTTTTCTACCGCGCGGTTTAATTGGGACAAGGCAAGTACTGGCACATTCAATTCCCTGGCCAATCCTTTTAAGGCACGCGAAATTTCAGAAACCTCCTGAACGCGGTTGTCAGTATTGTGTCCTTGCATCAATTGCAGGTAGTCAATGACTATTAAGCCAAGCTCTTGTTCAGCTTGCAATCGGCGTGCTTTAGTTCGGATTTCCATTATGTTTGCGCCAGCAGTGTCATCAATAAAAATTGGTGCTTCAGAAAGCCTGCCCATCGCTTCACCAATTCTTTGAAAATCGTTATTAATACCTTCGTCGCTTAGATGGCCTGTGCGTAATTTCCATAAATTAACATCAGCTTCTGATGAAAGCAAGCGGTCTACCAGCTGATCTTTGCTCATTTCAAGAGAAAAAATGCCAACACCCATTTTTACATTTACTGCCACATGGCGAGCCATGTCTAAAGCCAGGGAAGTTTTTCCCATCGAAGGACGAGCAGCCAGAATTACCAGGTCAGATTTTTGCAAACCGCCTAAAAGGTTGTCTAAATCAATATAGCCAGTTGAAACTCCTCGAAGCTGTCCTTTGTTTTTATGTAGGTCGTCTAATCTTTCAAATGTCTCATGCAGTACTTGTGTTAATGGAATAAAATTTTGCTTGAGGAATTTTTGGGAAACTCCGAAAAGTTTTTGTTCGGCTTGGTCCAGTATCGTTTCTACATCCGTATCTTCTTTAAAACCAAGGTTGGTTATTTCTCCGGCAGCATTAATTAAACGGCGTAAGGTTCCTTTGCGTCGTACGATTGAAGCATAATGGGTGACATGTGCAGCGGTTGGCACAGAGTTAACCAGGGTGGCCAAGTAACTGGAGCCGCCTA
>CAZLFS010000083.1:0-2312 GCA_964559005.1 uncultured Candidatus Saccharibacteria bacterium | reverse complement strand
GCCTCCTCTTCGTAGAATGTGAGCGAAGCGCTGTAGAGCCGTCCTTTGTGTTCGAGCATACCCACCGAAACTTCGAGCTCGGTGGTGATCTGCTCCGCTTTGCCTTCGGCCATACTTGCCTCACCAGAAGAACTTTGCCTAAGCATATCAGAAAATATACCGAAAAACCACCCCAGTAACGAGGTGGTTTTTTGTTCAGCCTTTCCCCTTCAGCCAGAACGTATAACCAAGAAGAAAGCTGCCGAAAACTAACCAGGAATGCGCCGGTTCAAGTACGTATTGCGCAGTGGCACGTACATTCCCCTGCGCGAAGCAAATGCTACAGACCTTTTGCCGCAATTAAGCTATACTTTGGTTATGGATACAGAAACAACACAGACTTTCCAGGGACTAGGCGTTGCGCCGAAACTAATGGAAATACTTGATAAACAAGGCTTTAAGACACCAACGCAAATTCAGCGGCAATCAATTCCTGTTGGCGTGTCAGGCAAAGATTTAATTGGCATTGCGCAAACCGGCACTGGTAAAACGCTGGCTTTTGGCATTCCAATGCTGCAACGGCTGGTGATCACGAAACGAAAAGGCTTGATTCTTGTGCCAACCAGAGAGCTTGCCGTGCAGGTGAACGAAGCGCTAAAGCAAATCGGCAAAGCGCTTGGCTTGAAAACTGCGGTGATTATCGGCGGCGAATCAATGGGCCGCCAGATTTCGGCATTAAAACTGCAGCCGCACATTATCATTGCTACACCTGGCCGGCTTATTGATTTGCTTGGCGAAAGAAAAATTAATTTGTCGCAAACAGGAATTTTAGTGCTTGATGAAGCAGACCGCATGCTGGACATGGGCTTTGCGCCGCAACTGAAAAAAATCATTCCATACTTGCCGAATAAAAGGCAAACCATGCTTTTCTCCGCAACAATGGATGAGGAAATTTCACAAATTGCTGCAGCGTTTTTAAAACTGCCAACGAGGATCGAAGTTGCGCCGCCAGGTTCCACTGCAAGCCAAGTGACCCAGGAAATAATTATGGTTCCGCGCGAAGAAAAAACCGCGCAACTTAAAAAAGTTTTGCAGGAATATTCTGGCAGCACTTTGGTATTTTGCCGAACCAAACATGGCGCGCGCAAAATTGCAGATGTTATTCGGAAAGCCGGGCACACTTCAGCGGAAATTCATTCTAACAAGTCTTTGAACCAAAGATTGGAAGCGCTGAACGGCTTTAAAATCGGGAAATATCGCGTGCTTGTTGCCACGGACATTGCCGCGCGCGGCATTGATGTTACAAATATTGAATTGGTAATTAATTATGATTTGCCCGAGCAAGCTGCGGATTATGTGCACCGCATTGGCAGAACTGCCCGTGCCGGCAAAAGCGGACATGCAATTTCTTTTGCCACCGCGGACCAACGTTCGGACATTCGCGACATTGAGCGATTGATCAAAAAAACTTTGGCAGTGAAAAGCTCTACTTATTCGACTTCGCCGGCAGGAATGCCGAGAACTTCGGCAGAGCCAAAAGAAACGCGAGAACCGCAGCATGCGCAGAAACGTTTTGATCGCGGTTTCAGAAAACGCGATTCCAGGGGCGCGCGCAGGGACTTTGCGCGCCGGGATTCCGGCAGAGGGTTTAATAAGCGGAGCGGCTTCAAAAGATTCGGCCAACAGCAATCAAGGTCAAAGCCCGGAGCGCCGCAGGACCGAGGCTTTAGTCTTTAACATCAAATAATTAATAAAAATATTATGGCAAAAATGAGTCCAGTAGTGCATTTTGAAATGGGTTACCAAGACAAACAACGCATGGCCGATTTCTATGGCAAAGTATTCGGCTGGCAAATGCAAATAATGGGTCCGGAAATGGGCAACTATGTTGTTGTCACCACTTCGAAGTCCGATGAAAAAACTGGCCGACCAAAACAACCCGGCACCATTAACGGCGGATTTTATCAAAAAACCGAAAATCCGCTTTCGCACGCTCCATCTATTGTCATTGGAGTGGACAATATCAAGCAAGCAGTCGAAGATACAAAGGCAGCCGGCGGCAAAATTCTTGGAGCAATGGATTCGTCAGGGCAGCACAGCGATAAGCCGCAAGAAATTCCCGGCGTTGGGCTTTGGATCTCTGCAATGGACACGGAAGGCAACCGCTTCTCGATACTGCAGCCGAAAGGAATGTAAAATAATCAATCCCCGCTTTTATCAAAAAATCCCGAACTAAATTGTCGGGATTTTTGGCAGGGACTATGGAACGAAGTTGGAACCTACTTTTCAACATAAAATATCTGATTACCTAAATATATTTTTTATAATAGCAA
>CAZLFS010000082.1:0-2396 GCA_964559005.1 uncultured Candidatus Saccharibacteria bacterium | reverse complement strand
CCGGCACAATGCTAAATAATCCGCCATCAATTAAAATGCGCTGGCCCCAAACAACCGGCTCAAACAAGCCTGGCATTGAGCAGGATGCTTTAATTGCCCGCATGATATTGCCCATGGTAAAAATAACATTTTCGCCATTAACAATATCCGAAGCGACGATTGAAACCGGAATATTCAAATCTTCTATATTTTCTGCAGACAAAAATTGCGGCATGATTTCATCAATTCGATCAAGCCGGAACAAGCCGCCTTTCATGCTTGGTTCAAAAAGGTCAAAAAGCTCTTTAGTGTCCATATCCAAAGCATATTTTTTTAATTGCTCAAGCTTTCCTGAAGCATAAGCGCAGCCGACAAAAGTAGCGCTGCTTACGGCAGAAACCATATTTATTTCAATGCCATGTTCTCTGAAAACGTCCAAAATGCCAAAGTACATTACTGCCCGCGCGCCCGCGCCAGACATGGCCAAAGCTATTTTTTTTCTTTGTGGCATAAATCCAAAATTATATTAGCAATTTTTTCCGTAGAATTCTTTGGCATAATTGTATAAATGCTTTCTTTGAGCAAATTTTGCCTTTGTCCATCATAAGTCAAAGTTCGCACTTCTTTAACAAGCAACTCTGGCGTCAGCAGTTTCTGGTTGAAGACGATCGCAGCGTGCTGTTCTGCAAGCGCTTCCGCATTGTACAATTGATGGCTGTCTGGCATTGGCACGACAATTGCGACTTTTTTTAATGTAGAAAGTTCGGTTATTGTGGAGAGCCCGGCGCGGCAAATGACAATGTCCGCAATTTTATAAGCTTCGTCCATGTTTGGGATTAAGGCGTACTGATGATAAAGATGATGCTTGAAATCAATGCCTTTGCCAGCGCCAGTTGCGTGGATGACATGCGCAAAGCGCGTCAGTTCCAAGAGCGCGCCTTCAATAATTTTATTTAATCCCAGCGCACCGGTTGCGCCGCCAAAAACCAAAATCACCGGCAGCTCATCTACAATATTAAATTTCGCCCGCACTGCTTTCGCATCCAGTTCGGCGTTCAATAATTCTTCGCGATAAGGGTTGCCAGTCCAAATAACCTTTTCTTCTTTTTGGCGGAAAAAACCGCTGCCTGAAGAAAAAAATTTCATTGATTGCTCAAAAGTTACAGTTATTTTCGTTGCAAACGGCGCTAAAATTTTATTGCTCAAAGTAGGTTCAACATCCTGCTGGTGAATCAAAATTTTGCGCTTTTGGAAAAATGCCGCAAGCACGATTGGCACGGAGATGTAACCGCCTGCGGCAAAAACAACATCCGGGTCAAACTTTTTTAATATTGAATAAGCCTTAAAAAAACCAAAAAGCACTTCAAAAGGCGCGGTTAAATTTCGCAAGGAAAAATAGCGGCGCAATTTGCCTGAAGGAATTGAAATAAAAGGCACTGCATATTTTTCGGCAAAAGCGCGCTCCGGCCCGGAATTTGCGCCAACAAATAAAAACATCGCATGCGGATGCGTTTTCTTCAGGTGCTGTTGCACTGCAAATAATGGCACTGATGGGCCGCCGGTGCCCCCGCCGGCAAGTAAAATTCTCATATGCTTGTCCTAATTGAATTATATACTGCAACGGTTTCTTTTGCAGCACGTTCCCAGGAGAAAAACTGCGCGCGCTGGTAAGCATTGTTTGCAATCAGCTGGCGATATTTTGCATCAGTTAGCAATAGATGGATTTTTTGCGCGATGTCGTCAGGATCTTTGGGGTCAAAATAAATAGCGCCGTTATCATAAACTTCATTAAAAACTTCGGTATTGGCAACAACCAGCGGAGTACCTAAAGACATTGCTTCTACGCCGGGCAAGCCAAAGCCTTCAAAAAGCGACGCAGAGACAAACGCTTCCGCGCCTTTATACAATGCAAACTTTTCTTTGTCGGAAATCGAGCCAGTGAAAATCAAATCCTTAGCATATTTAATGTTCTTAGCTTCATCAACAACCTCCGGATAATATTTGTCTGTTTTGCCGACTAAAACTAACTGAATGTTCAAGCCGAACTTCTCTTTTAAGGCGTCAAAGCCTTTGGTCAGCGCGGGAATATTTTTTTTACGCTCCATGACGCCAACAAAAATTATATACGGCTTGGTAATAGCGTACTTCTGCTTTATTTCGATCAAATCCGAATCAGAAACGCCAATCGGGTTTGCCGCTTCATAAATGACGGAAATTTTATTCGCCTCGATTCTGAAAACATCAATAATTTCTTTTTTAGAAAAATTAGAAACAGTGATAATTTTTTTTGATTTCTTTGCAGCGTGGCTAATGACCATTTTATAGGCAAGCCGATGCAAAAAGCGGCGCTTCTTATTGCCAGGCAACCGGTGGTGGACAACATCATGGATTGTGGCGATAAAAGGCTTATTGTAAGC
>CAZLFS010000081.1:1364-2498 GCA_964559005.1 uncultured Candidatus Saccharibacteria bacterium | reverse complement strand
GTAAGCACCGCATCGTGCCTCCATTGGCGGGGTGAGAGTCTACGAAAGTGTGTTTGGATCCTCCTCTAAGAATTTCATTTTGGATCCCTGCTACGGTTCAGGATAGCTAAACCAGCCTAAAAACACAAGCCAAAAATAGGCTGTTGAAAAACAGGGGACAAACTGTTGACCATTTTGCATTGACACACTATAAGCTATAAGTTAGAATCTGATCAGTCTTGAGAACTTGAAGGGGGAAATTCAAGGGTAAAGCGTTTGGATAAACGGCGAAAGCTGTGAGTCCTCAGCGGATGCACTTCGGTGCCCGTGCTACGGTGCGTGAGCATCGAGCGCGCATGACGCAAACGCTTCACCAAGGATTGGGATCGTGTGTGAAAAGCCAGTGGCTTTCACAACTTTATTAATCTAGCTATGACCGGTTGAATTCAAGGAGAAACAGAGACTCTCCGCGAGTATCACCAATCTAGCCGCTCTGAAGCAATGCCTAGGTGCAAACCAAAAGCAACGCCCAGCGCGAAAAAAGGATTAACAAAGGCACTAAACTCTGTGGTTACCGGAATGAGCTGACCAATGTTTAGGCGACTAAACATTTGGGAACCGTACTGCGCAAGCATACGGGACATGGACGAATGTGTTTTGGGCCAAAGCTCTTGATTCGCTTGAAAGAGGCAACTCTAGAAAGCAATCAGAAGCAAAACTTCGCGGAATCACGAAGAAACCCGAAATGCCTTAAGTCAGGCTGCACCACAGAAGCGCTTTGCGCGGATAGTGGTCATGGTCAGACTTTCGAACAAGCGTCCAACAGGCGATTCATCATTCTACCCCTTCCTGTTCTCCGCGCCTCTCTTCGAGAGGCGCTGTTTTTTTGTCCAGAAAAGTTTTTATGTTATAGTGAAAATATGAATTTACTTCTAATTATTCTCATTTTAGTGATTATTGCCGGTTTTGTCGGAATGTTTTTCTATATTTCGCAAATGCAAAAGAAAAAAACCGAGCCGGAAGACGACCAAAGCTTGAAATTAATGATGGAATGGATGAAGCAGATAAAAGAGGGCACAGATCTGACGCGCCAGGAAATGCAGAAATCCATTGATGGCACGAATAAGGCAATTAACGAGCGCTTGGATAATGCCG
>CAZLFS010000081.1:0-1354 GCA_964559005.1 uncultured Candidatus Saccharibacteria bacterium | reverse complement strand
GCCGCGCGCGTTATTGGCGCTGTGACCAAAGAATTGGGCCAAATGCAGCAAATCGGCAAATCACTTTCTTATGTTCAGGATTTTCTGCTTTCTGCAAAAAAACGAGGCACGATTGGCGAGCAGATCATGGAAGAAATGCTGAAGCAGTCTTTGCCGGCAAATATGTATGAAATCCAATATCGTTTCCGTTCCGGTGAATGCGCGGACAGCGTCATAAAAATAAATAACAGGTTGCTAGCAATGGACTCAAAGTTTAGCATGGAGAATTATCGCGCTTACATTAATGCGGAAACCGACGAACAGCGCGATGCCTTGCGCAAATTATTTGTGCGCGACGTGAAAAAGCGCATTGATGAAATTTCCAAAAAATACGTTTTGCCCGAAGAAAACACTTTGGATTTTGCTTTAATGTATGTTCCTGCTGACGGCGTTTTTAACGAAATTTCTGATGATGTTGAGGTTTATGAGTATGCGCGCAATAAGCGCGTGCATATGGTTTCGCCCTCAACTTTTTATTATTTCCTGCAAGTAATTTTGATCGGTTTGCAGGGTGCGCGCATTTCTGAACACGCCCAACATATCTTAAAAGTCATACAAGGCCTGAAAAAAGATTCAGAAAAGTTTAGCGATAATTTAAGCGTGCTGACTAAGCATGTCACCAATGCCAAGCAAACACTGGAGTTGGTTTCGACAGGCTATGAAAAAATCCATGGCAAAATCGATGAAATTTCCAATTTGAAAATTGAGCAGCCGGCGGAACAATTATTAATTGAAAAATAATGGCTATTAGGAATCCATCCCAGCGCGTAGGCGTTTTCGTTGATGTGCAAAATCTATATTATTCCGCGCGCAACATTTATAACTCGCGCGTGAATTTTTCCGAGGTTTTAAAAGCAGCAGTCGGCGACCGGCAACTGATCCGCGCCATCGCCTATGTTGTCAAAGCAGATATGCCCGAAGAGCACACTTTTTTTGACGCCTTGGAAAAAACAGGCTTTGAAGTAAAAAGCAAAGAGCTGCAAACTTTTTATGGCGGCAATCAAAAAGGCGATTGGGATGTTGGCATCACTATGGATATCATTAAGCTTATGCACAAGCTTGATGTTGTTGTTTTGTGCAGCGGAGACGGCGATTTCATTCCACTGCTTGAATATTTGCAAATGTCCGGGCAATTTGTGGAGGTTTGCGCGTTTGGCAAAAGCACTTCCGGTAAGGTAAAAGACCTTGCAGATAATTTTATTGATTTAGATGCCAACAAAAAATATCTTATCCCGATGAAGCAGCAGTTTAAGCTCTTCAATAATAAGCATCAGAAGTAGTTATAAAAAATTAACGCCCCGGCCTTATGGCCGGG
>CAZLFS010000080.1:0-2657 GCA_964559005.1 uncultured Candidatus Saccharibacteria bacterium | reverse complement strand
ACTCTATCGCGTTGCCATAAAGCTGTTTTTGGAATTTATGCCAGACAGCATTAATTTTATCTGCTGAAACTTCGCCTTCCTTCTGTATTGAAGCATGCATCTCTCGTTCAAATACATAATAATAAGCCTGCCTGTATATTGCGCCAATAACCTCCTCTAAATAATTGCAAAGCAAGGAGATTTTTTCCTGTTTAGTTTTGGTGTTTTGCAGCAAATAATCAAACATGATTCGTTCGCCAAAAGTGCTTGCAGTTTCGCACATAGTCAAGGACGGATGCGCCACCGAGAAAGGTTCATCTGCAAAAAGCATGTCGTGGATGCCATGCCCTGCTTCATGCGCCAAAGTCATAATGTCACTGACCTTACCCTGGTAATTTACAAAAATATACGGACTAATCGGCTTAGGCATCATCGAACAATAACCGCCACCGCGCTTGCCATCCCGAATTTCCGCATCAACATGTTTTTGCTGCACGAAATCTTGAAAAAATTTAGCAAACTGCGGGTCAAAACGCTGGTAAGCCTGTTTAACCATTGCCGATGCTTCCGGAAAGCTGAAAAGCTTATCTTCTTTTTTGCTAACCGGCGCATAGCGATCATATTCATGCAACGTTTTTAAGCCTAGCAGCTTTTTCTTGATTTTGTAATAGCGCGGCACCAAATCGTTTTTTGACAAAATAGCATCGATTAAAGCATCAACCGCCTTCTGGCTGACGCCATTGCTAATGTGGCGGGATTCTTCCGGTGAGGCATACTTGCGCAGCTTGTCTTCCTGCATCTTATTCACCAAAAGCATGTTGAAAATATGGCTAAAGAGCTGATTGTTCTTTTTCAGTGCATCGTTCAATGCAATACTCGCTTTCTTGCGCAATTCCCGGCTTGGCGAATGCAGCATTTGCATTGCCTGCTCAATTGAATAAGCCTTGCCATCAATATCCAGTTTCAGCTGCGCTTCTGTTTGCTGAAAAAGCTTGTCCCAGCCGCTGCGTGCGCTAATATTCTTCAAATTAGCAACCACTTCCTGCTCTTGGCTCAAATTATGCTTGGAGTTTTGGTAAATCCTCTGAAACATAAACTTATATGGCCCATCGGACGCTGCAAACGACTTTAGTTTCGGATTTTTTGAAAGCTCTAAATCGAGAAATATAAAATGATTTGCCGCTTCGGTGAGCTGCAGCTCAACTTTTTGCATTAAACTGGCAGCCTTTGGATCGCTAGTATTCGCGGTAAAACAAAAATCTGGATAAACCGTCAGCAAAAAAGTTGTTCTGAAGGTCTTTTCGCTTTCAGCAAACATTTTCAAAACCTGCTGCAAATTATATTTCGCAACTTTGCCGCGGTGCTTCTTTTCAAATGCCGCTGAAGTTTTTTTTACGTATGCCAAATCTTTTTGGATTTTCGGATCGTCTAAACCTCTGTAAATTTCAGACAAATCCCAAGCAGGAGCGTGTAGATTCATAAATTAAGTTAAAATTTCACAACCCTTTTTAGTTATTGCCACCGTGTGTTCAAAATGCGCAGCCAGAGAACCGTCAGCCGTGGAAATAGTCCATTGATCATCTTCGAATATTACTTCATGGCTGCCGATCGTGACCATAGGCTCAATTGCCAATACCATTCCTGGTTCCAGCGCAAGGCCGGTGTGCGGCTTGCCAAAATTCGGCACTTGCGGGTCTTCGTGCACGCCATAGCCAACACCATGGCCAACCAGATCGCGGACAACGCCAAACCCCTGCGCTTCCACAAAACTCTGCACAGCAAAACCAATATCGCCCATTTTATTGCCTGGCCGAGCTTCTTTTAGCGCCCGTGCCAAAGCTTCGCGCGTGACGTCAATAAGCTTTTGCGCATCAGCGCTAATTTTGCCAACACTAACCGTAATTGCCGTGTCTGTATACAGCCCTTTGTACTGCATGCCGATGTCCAAACCGATTATATCGCCTTCATCAAGCAAAATATTTTTTGAAGGGATGCCGTGCACAACCTGGTAGTTTACTGATGTGCATAACGTTGCCGGAAAAGGATTGTCTTTCGGGCCAAAACCTTTAAACGCCGGCTTGCCACCAATGCGCAAAACTTCCTCTTCCGCAAACTTATCCAGCTCATAAGTAGAAACGCCTGGCTTTACCAGGTTTGCTGTTTTGCGCAAAATCGCATTTAGCAGTTTGCCGCCTTCGCGGATGCGTGCAATTTCTTCAGGTTTTTTTATATAAGAAGGCATCAATTTCCTTTAGCAATCTTTTGTTCACTTCATGCACCGAGCCAACGCCGTTGATTTTTTTGTAAGCATATTTTTTGCTGAAATAATCAATTACTTCGGCAATATTGTGGTGATAATATTCAATGCGGTTTTTCAATGCTTGCTCGTTATCGTCCGGACGCTTGGAGAACTTGCCGCGGAAGTATTCTTGGCGCGCTGCCATGCGCTTCAAAATTTCACGGTGCGGCACGCTTAAATATAGCACGATCACTTCATTGCGTTTGGCAAGCTTCAGCCATTTGGAAACAAGCTTTGCTTCGCCGACCATTTTCGGCGTGCCATCAAAAATGATTCCTTTTTTAGCCGGCACCGCAAAAATGCTGTTTTTTAAAATCTCGCGCACTATTTTCGTTGGCGCGAGCCTGCCCTTATCAATGGTTGCACGCAGCTGCTTTGC
>CAZLFS010000079.1:0-2718 GCA_964559005.1 uncultured Candidatus Saccharibacteria bacterium | reverse complement strand
TTTTGGCCGCTCCAAAATTTCTTCATTATAAATAACTGCGCCAGTTTGTTTTTTAAAGAAATCAACAACACGGCTTACTTCTTTTTCGCCAACATAAGCGCCTTGGATGCGCCTTGGTTTAGGCATGTCTGCAGTAACAAAAAGCATGTCTCCGCTGCCAAGCAGGCTTTCTGCACCAGCAGAATCCAGGATTGTACGCGAATCTATTTGTGATGCGACTGCAAATGCAATGCGCGCAGTAATATTTGCCTTGATCAAACCGGTAATAACTTCAACCGAAGGCCTTTGCGTAGCTAAAACCAAATGAATGCCAACTGCACGCGCCATTTGCGCCAAACGGACAATTGCTGCTTCCACATCATTCTTTGCAACGGCCATTAAGTCTGCCAACTCATCAACGACTATTACCAAATAAGGCAACCTGTTTTCGCGGCCTTCGTTATATTCGCCAATATTGCGCTTGCCAGCCTCTGCTAATTCCTTGTAGCGGCGATCCATTTCAGCAACTGCCCATTTCAAAGCGTTTACAGCTTTCTCGTGGTCAGTGACAACAGGCGTCATTAAATGCGGAATGCCGTTATACAGATTCAATTCAACGCGCTTCGGGTCAACAACAATAAACTTCACGTCCTGCGGAGTGTTCTTATATAAGAGAGAGATTAAAAAGGAATTAACAGCAACGGATTTACCAGAACCAGTTGCGCCAGCAATCATCATATGCGGCATGCGCGCCAAATCCGCAACCATCGGATGGCCAGAAACATCGCGACCTAAGGCAAAGGCGAGTTTCGAAGAATGCTTCACAAAATTTTCAGTTTGTAAAACTTCGCGCAAACGGACAATCGCACTGGACTTGTTTGGAATTTCTATGCCCACCAAAGCCTTGCCAGGAATTGGCAATTCCATTCTTATGGATTGCGCAGAAAGCGCCAAAGCCAAATCATTTTGCAACGCCGCAATTTGCGAAAGCTTAACGCCTTGTGCAGGCCGCAAAGTATATTGGGTAACAGTCGGGCCAACATTAACCTCGCCCATTTCAACTTCAATACCAAAATCTGCCAATGTTTTCTGGATTATTGAAACATTAGCTTCAATGTTGCCGCTATCAACGGTGTTTTTCGAATCTTCCAACAAATCAAAAGGTGGCAACTTCCAATCTTTGCGGTCGTCCAAAACAATTGCGGGCATATCAAATTTCTTTTCCTGCGCCCCAGACGCGATTGTCAGTTCCTTTTTTGGTTCAGCGGCTTTATTCTTTTCAGAAACTTTTTCTGAAATAAAACCGCTCTTGCCCATTTCATTGATTTTAATTGGGCCAGTCTCGTAATTTACTTTCGGACCTACTTTAGTTTCTTTAGAGGCAAATAAATTGCCCCAGGAAACATCAAAAGTAACTAGCAAAGCAATTATTGCCAAAGCAAGCAAGATAATCATTGCTGCCCAAAAGCCAAGCAAGGCAAATAAAGGATAAGCGAAAATTGCACCCAAATATCCCCCGCCGAGATCTTTGCTGATTAAATCAAAGGCGTTCTTGCCGCCTTTCATATATAGAATATGGATAAAACCAGCAACAGATCCTGCCAGCAAAAAAGCCCCTAAATAAGTACGGAAATAAAAAGGATGTTCCTCTTCCAGGTCATGGCGGTGCAAAGCAACCGCGATCAATAAAAATACCAGAGGCACAAAATACGCGATGTAGCCAAAGCCAAATCGCAAAAACTTGTTAATATACTCACCAACTACACCTGCCGCGCTAAACAGCGATAAGCCAGCCAAAAAAAACAGGACTATAAAGATAATTACAGCCACTGCTTTTTTGGTTTCATCGCTTAAATTTAGCTTTGGTCCAGATACAGCACTTTCTTTTTGTTTTTTCGGTCTTGCCATACACTCATTCTACCATAAAAAGGTCCCAAATCAGAGCCGCAGCGTTCTGCGGCGTGCCATAAAGCGGGTCGTGGTGCAAATTGATGAATGGCATGCCATTGCACTCGATTATGCCGCATTTCTGTTCCTTATACGATTTGGTAATATCTTCAATAATAAAGTCAAAACCTACTAACGGATCATTAACCACTTCTGCAGCGCGCACAAACATCTCTTTTGTATCGGGATGTGTGATATCAATTATTTCGTAACTGGTGCCACCGTAAGAAATGCCAATCTTTTCTGTTAAATCAATAGTTTTACCTGCTGGCAAAACAGAATCCATGCTTAAGCTGTTTCGCTGCAAAAAATATTTTGTTGCATCAGTGACAACAATGTCTTTAACTTTCGGGTGCTTATTAGCGTTTTTTATTTCAATTAGCTCGGCAATGTTGTGCGCGCCGTCACCAATGATGCGCGGCGGGTCGCCGCCAAGCACGCCAGCCAGTTTGCCGCCGATAACAGTGCCGCGGAAAACCGGGCCGACTAAGTGTTCTTCAACAATAACCCAGTAGCAAAGCTGCTTAGCCAATTTAAATGCTTTTTCAAACTGCTCTTCCGTGTAAATAAAGGTTGTCGTGTGGCGGCCGCGCGAACCAAGGCGAGGTTTTACAATTAGTGGCTTTTCCAATTCCTGGAACTTAGCCAAAGCTTTACGGTATGAGGTGAAAGACCCGCCTTTTGCCACTGGCAAATTATGTTCAAACAATTTTTTCTTTAGCAAATATTTATCATCCATCCAAAAAACAGCCTCGCTTTCACCCGGGCGCGGCAAAGAAATAAAATACAGCC
>CAZLFS010000078.1:0-2951 GCA_964559005.1 uncultured Candidatus Saccharibacteria bacterium | reverse complement strand
ATTGGCTTGCCTGTAAGCTCCTTAATCATTTCATCATGGTAAGAGCCTTCGCCAATAAAAAACTCGCTGTTTGCAGCTTTATACTTGATTGTAAAAATTGTTTTTGCTGCGCTTTCTTTGCCGACAAGCATTGGGTTTAATGCATAAGCAATGCCAAGCTCGTCCAATCCTTCCAAAATGGAGGTGAACTGCTTGCGGCAATTTTCATCCAGGTAATCAACAACTTGCGGCGCTTCTTGCGCAACTGTCTGGCATTCTAAATTTTTGCAGCGGAAAACGTGCATCGGATCTTCATCAATTGCGCCAACGCAATCATTGCATAAATCATATTTTCGGCTTTGCAGGAAATTGCGCAAAGTTTCATCGTAGCCGCCGCGGCATTCTGGCGTGCCAATGCTGTTAATTTCCATGCTAAGGTTATCCAAACCGATTGATTTCAAAAACTTCCAAACTAGCGAAATCAGCTGCGCTTCGGTAAGCGGCATAAATTCACCGAAAATCTCAAAGCCGTATTCCCAGGAATTTACAAAGCGTTTCTGGCGCTCATCGTAAGTTATTACTGGCGAAATGTAATAAAGCTTAGTGATTTTTTCGGTTTCCGGCGCGCGATATTCAGAAAAAGCGCGCAGCAAGCCTGGCAAAGTTTCCGGCCTGATCGCCACCCTGTTCCCTTCCGGATCCATAAAATTAATTATGGTGTTATTGCCAATATCATAATTCTCATATAGCGAAGCTTCTTCAAGCAAAGGCAAATCCGCGCGAGAAAAGCCAAAAGCCCTGGAAAGCAGTTCCAGTTTAGTAATCATATAATCCCAATAGCGGTCTGTGCCAGGCAAAATATCAACCATGCCTGGAAGCGCTTGCGGCTTTTTTGCTGATGATGAAGCAGGCTTTTTCTTTAATCTAGCCATAAATTTAGCCTCCAACTAATAAGATACAGAATTAAAATGCGTTACGCTTTGAAATGGATATGCGCGAATGAAAACCTTGCCGACAATGTCGTTGCGCGGCACTGGCCCCCAAAATCTTGAATCCGAAGAAGCTGGGCGATTATCGCCGAGCACAAAATATTCATCACTGCCTAGCGTTACAGTATCATCGCTGCCAACAGGAAAAGTTAAATCGCCGGAAGGCAAATATTTTTCATCAAGAACCATGCCCTTTGGATTTTCCTTGTTATAAATAATCACCTGATTATTCGCAACCTGCACTTTTTCTCCAGGCAAAGCGATTATTCTTTTAATAAAATATTCGCTGGTATTTTTCGGATATTTGAAAACAATAATGTCCCCTCTTTGCGGCTGATGCAAATGATAGCTTAATTCATCGATAATCAGATATTCGCCATTATGGAAATTTGGTTCCATTGAAGATCCGGAAACAATGAACGGCTGCGCTACGTAATAACGGATAGGAATAATGATTGCCATCGCAATCGCAAAGATTACAAAAAGATCCCAGAGAAATGCACCAAAACCGGCTTCATTGGGATTGGAATTTTGCTGATTAATTGAGTCTTGTTCCATAGGTAGTAATTAGTAGTTAGTAGCACCCCGGAGCCCGCCCTAGGGGCGCATCTTTTATACTGTATCTGTCTTCTGCATTCTAATTTGGTGGACGATTGGGGATTCGAACCTCAGACCTCGCCGATGTGAACGGCGCGCTCTAACCAACTGAGCTAATCGTCCCCATAAAATTTAAAAAACTTCTATTAGTTTACCTCTTTTTCACCTCGATTGCAATAGCAAAAACCCAATATTTTCGTTATAATTACGAAGCTATGACAAATCTTGAAGATAAGCAAATAGAGCCAGCTAAACCGCGTTTGTTTCCGAAAATTTTTTGGGCATTTCTTATAATTTTAGTGCTGACTTCCGGGCTTTTGTTCGCCAAAGCGTACAACTTGAGCAGCAAAGTCTTTGTCAGCCACCAGTCTTTTGTCAAAAAACTGGAGAACCTGCTCTTTGCCGGACGGTTTACAAAGCTGCAAGGCGAAGACAGCAACAGAATCAACATTCTTTTATTGGGCTACGGCGGAGTTGGCCATGACGGTCCGTATCTTACGGACAGCATCATCTTAGTTAGCATCAAACCAGACAGCAAAGAAGTGCTGCTAACATCGATTCCGCGCGACTATTTGCTGAATGGAGAAAAAATAAATTCTGCTTTCGCAATTGGCTTGTCAAAAAATAATGACTTTGACGAAGCCGGGCAAGAAGTGCGTTCTGCGGCAAAACAGTTAAGCGGCCAAGACATCCCCTATTTTGCAAGCATGGACTTTGAAGGATTCAAACAAGCAGTAGACCGCGTTGGCGGATTAGATGTTAATGTTGATAACACATTTACTGACCGCGCATTCCCAAATGATGCAACCAACGGCTATCTGCCGCCAATCACATTTAATGCGGGCATGCAACACATGGACGGCCAACGCGCTTTGGAATACGCCCGTTCGCGCCATGCCCAAGGCCCGGAAGGTTCTGACTTTGCACGCAGCAAGCGCCAGGAAAAAGTGCTTGCAGCATTCAAAGACAAAATGAAAAACTTAAACCTTTTATCCGACACAACCACGATCAACGACTTACTGAACATTGTTTCCGACCATTTCCATACCAATCTCGAGCCGGACGAGATCATCCATCTAACCAGGATACTACGCTCTCCAGACACGAAAATTGTCAGCCAAAGCCTGGACGAAACCACCGGATTAATTTGCCAAAATATTTCCGACACAACCGGCGAGTTTATTTTATTTCCGTGTCCGGGAGTATCTGACCAGCAAATCCAGGATTTTTTCAGCAACGGCTTCACTGCCACAAACCTGGCGCCCGAAAAGGCTAGCGTGATTATTGAAGACGCCGGCAACGGCTCCCAATATTCTTTATTGCGTGACGCATTGAAGCGCTCTGGCGTGGATGTTTACGAAGTGCCTTACAAGGGCTTGCCTTTAG
>CAZLFS010000077.1:0-3011 GCA_964559005.1 uncultured Candidatus Saccharibacteria bacterium | reverse complement strand
ATTCAACTCCAGCTCCAGTAACAGGATACAATTATGTTCCAGTGGCTGTGCCTCCTCCAGCAACAGTAAGCCCGGCTCCAGTTCCGCAACCGGGTTACGGCGGGTTGGATTATTCTAATGCCCGCTGTTACGACTATTTAGGCGACACGCAATACTGCGTGCATCCTTTGGGATCCGGCGACACAAGCCAAACCCAATTTGTCCAGCCTGTTTATGTCCAGCCGCAAGTGAGCGGCGTGGTAATAAGAAAAACGCCGGTACGAGTGTACCAGCGATATTATACGCCTACGTATGTGGCACCGGCGCCAGCGTATGTGCCATCATATGTTCCGCAATACTCGTCGCCATATTATCCAAGTATTGGCGACCCGCCGCCTGGCAGCTGTCATGATTATTTGGGCGACACGCAATACTGCGTGCATCCGATAGGCTATCTTGGATACTAGCTATTAGTTTTCCTGTGTATCATTATCAGCACCCCAAAGAAGATCAGGAATATTGGCCAGAATTTTTCAATGCCATATCCCGGGAAAAAATTTTCGACCAGAAATAGCACGCCTATTAAAATAACAAAAAATCCAAGCAAAGATCTAATTTCGAGCGGATGTTTGTGTCCAGAATGGGCTAACTCTTCGTGTCCATGCTCTGATCTTTCTTTGTTATCCAAAATAAACCAAATAATCAAATAAAGAAAAAGCCCGGTCGCGCCCATTAGGCCCAAAAAAACAAAAATAATTCTTACTAAAGTCGGGTCAGTTTCAAAATATTCAGCTAAGCCGCCGCAAACCCCTGCAATCATTCGGTGCTTTTCCGATAGATGTAAAGTCTTTTCCATATTTGCTTTGTACTTATAAGTGCTTCTCTAATTCAGTGGTAATCATTTGCTTTGGCGCAGCGCCAATAATTTCGCCAACAACCTTGCCGCCCTTGAAGAACTTTAAAGTTGGAATACTCATGATTCCATACTGCATGGATAATTCGTTGTTGTCATCTACATTTACTTTCAAAACTTTGGCTTTTCCTTCGTATTCTTTGCCTATTTCCTCTACAAGCGGGCTTAAAACCTTGCAAGGTCCGCACCAGGCTGCCCAGAAGTCAACAATCACTGGCTGTTCTGATTTTAGTACTTCTTGTTCAAAATTATCCTTTGATATGTCCATGGTTTCGTAGCTAGTAGCTAGTAGCTCGTAGTCAGCGAGCCAGAAGCAGTTAATAATTTATGGTGGATTTTTAATCCTTTTGCATATTCAATAATATCCACAATTTTATCTGTTGTCAAAGGATTAAATTAAAGTTAAGCTGGCTTTAGTAAAAGCAAAATAAAATCGATCCCCGGGGATCACAAATCGCTCAAAATAAATATCACGTGTTTAATAAGCTGTATAAAACTTCGTGGATATTAATTCCTGTTTTTGTTTTTTGCGTTTTATATCCGCATTTTGAAAATAATTCTTCCGCTCCAAAGCCAGCTGCTGCCCAGGGCGGTTTTGTTTTGCCTGCAAATTCTGCTGATTCCGCCAGTGCTCCAGCAAAAACCGCAACGCCAGCGCTTGCCGCAAGCGAGGGCGAGCAGCTAATGCCAGTTAAGCAAAGCGATTTTTCCGCGCCGAATTTTTCCTCAAAGTCAATTATTGTTTACCAGCCGAATTCAACAGTGATTTTATACTCGAAAAATGCTGAACAAAAATTGCCGATTGCCTCACTGACAAAACTAATGACCGCAATTGTCGCCAGTGAAGACCCGAATTTTGACCAGCCAATTACTATCACAAGTGATGACCCAGTACACGTTGCGCCAGAGCTTGGTTTGCGCGTAGGCGATAAGGTAATGCCAAAGGATTTAATCAAAGCAATGCTGGTTGGTTCTGCTAACGACGCCGCGCAAACTCTTGCCAATCATTTTCCGGACCGAAATGATTTTTTGCAGAAAATGAATGACAAGGCGCAAAAGTTAGGCATGGACAGCAGCCATTTTAGCAACCCGATTGGTTTTGATAACGCAGAAAACTATTCTACGGCAAATGATTTGGTAAAATTAGTTAATTATGCTCTGGGCAAACTGCCGTTCCAGGAAATTTGGCAATTAAAAAGTTATTCATTTACCAGCGGCGCTGGGGCAAAGTATTATATCCAAAACAGCAATGACCTTGTGTTGAGCCACGCAAACATCCGTTCAATCAAAACCGGATTAACTCCAGAGGCGCTTGGCAATATGATTGTTGAAGCGGAAAATAAAGAAGGGCACCAGATTATTTCAATCGTTTTAGGTTCAGAAAACCGCGACAAGGACACGCTCCAGGCGATTGATTACGTCTTCAAAAACTTTTCCTGGCAATAAAGCTCCAAAAATGGTATAATTTGAGGAGCTATGATCAGCACCCACCTCTTAAAAATCTTTGTTTTAACCGCAATTTCGTTTTGTTTTGCTGTGGGTCTTACTCCTTTCCTAAATCATTTACTGCGCAAGTACAAAGTTGGTAAAAACATCCGCGACGACGGTTCAACGCCAGTTTTTAGCGCAATGCACGCCGGCAAAAAAGGTACGCCAACCATGGCCGGCATTTTAATTTGGCTTTCGGTTTTGGTTTTGATCAGCGTTTTCTGGTTTTTGGACCGCATTTTGAATATTGATGCTTTCCATATTTTGAATTTTCTGACCAAAAAGGAAACTTTGCTGCCGCTGGGCGCATTAATTGGCGCGTCTTTAATTGGGCTTTTGGATGATATTTTGGATATGCTCCGTCGCGGTTACAAAAATCGCGGTTTTCGTTTTCGCCATAAGGTTTTCTTTTATGCCTTTGTTGCTTCGATCGGCGCTTACTGGTTTTACTACAAGCTTGGCTTTAATTATGTGCAAGTGCCGTTCCGCGGGCCGATCATGCTTGGCTGGTGGTACATTCCATTTTTTATTTTGGTTGTTGTTGGCACTGGCTTTGCCGTCAACCAAACTGACGGCTTGGACGGCTTGGCAGGCGGCACATTATTGATTGCTTTTTTTGCATACGGCTTGA
>CAZLFS010000076.1:2364-3166 GCA_964559005.1 uncultured Candidatus Saccharibacteria bacterium | reverse complement strand
GCGCGAGAAATTCAAAAATGATCGCGAAGGTCAAGCGCGTGCAATGATGGAACTTTACAAAGAACATAAAGTTAATCCGTTTTCATCCTGTCTGCCTTTGTTGATTCAGCTGCCTATTTTAATTGCGTTATACCAAGTTTTCCGTTTGGGTTTGGGCGGGCACGATTTAAGCTTGCAGCTGTATAAATTCGTACACAATCCTGGCGGCTTAAATCCATACTTTATTCACTTGGTGAATCTTGCAAAACCAAATTGGCTTTTTGGCGTTTTAGCAGGCATACTGCAATATTTTCAGTCGAAAATGATTTTGCCAAAAGAAAAATCAACTGACGCAACGCAAGCAGCAATGGCAATGCAAACCCTTTATGTTTTACCGGCTTTGACAGTGGTTATCTCTTTAAAATTGCCAGCAGGCCTACCACTTTATTGGATGGTTAACACGATATTTGCGATCGTCCAGCAATACTATATAATGAGAGCTAATAAACAAGAGATAAAGCAAGAATTGGCAAATAAATAAGCAAAAATGCCTTTAACAGCAGAACAGTCACAGGGAATTTCCGAACTAATCCAAACCATAATTGAAAAGATGGGTGTGGCTTGCCGTGTTTCTGTTGAAGAGAATATCAAAGGCACAATTTTTAACATTTCTTCTCCGGACTCTAATTTGCTCATTGGCCAAAAAGGAAACAATCTTCATGCGCTGCAGACTTTAGTCCAGAGCCTTGCTTTCAAAAGATACGGCATGCTGGAAAGATTTTTCCTGGACGTCGACGATTATAAAAAAAAGCGCGAATGGTAT
>CAZLFS010000076.1:0-2354 GCA_964559005.1 uncultured Candidatus Saccharibacteria bacterium | reverse complement strand
GGTATTTGCGCGAAACTGCAAAAAAAGCTTTGGAGCAAATCAAACGCACACACCGGCCAATTGTGTTGGAGCCAATGCCGCCCTATGAAAGGCGCGTAGTGCATGCATACCTTTCCCAGGAATATGATATTGAAACTGAAAGCATCGGCGAAGAGCCGAATCGGCGCATAGTTATTAAGCCGAAAGCTAAAGGCAGTATTTAGAATACAGAAGATAAAATATAGAAAACTCCGCAAGCATGCTGCGGAGTTTTTCTTATATAGCAAGTGCGGCGATCAGCCAAAAAACTAGCGCGAGGTCATTTTTTAAATAAGGCGTATCAACCGTGCCGTGCGCAAGCATTGCCACTAAAAATAAAATTAATCCGAGCGAATAGATTGTTTGGTGCTGCCATGAATATACGAACAGATAAATGCAAATAAGTGCAAAAGAAACCATGCCAAGTATCCCAGTTTCCACCCAAAGCGTAAGCGCGATATTGTGCGCATGAGTATGCGATTGCAGGCCAGGATCAGTATTGTATTTATCAAAATAAGTTTTAAAGCCGTACAACCCTTTGCCGAGCAGCGGCGAGTCTTTAATCATTTTATTTGCAGTGTGCCAAAGCGAATATCTGCTTACAGTTGATTTCTCGCCTTCAAACGGCAGCAGCACACGGTAGCGCAAATTTGGCACAGCGACAAACAGCAGCGCGAAAATTGCCAAACCTGCTGCTATGGCTATCCTTATTTTTTTATTCTGGGAAAGTATTGCAAATAAGAGTACCGCGATGGCAAAACCGATCCATGCTCCGCGAGATAATGATATTAACAAGCCTATTAACCCCACAAAATAGCAGATTTTTTGCCAAAACTTTGATTTTTTAAAAACAAAAGGCAAACAAAAGGCCAGCAATGGCGCAAGCCATAGCGCAAAGTCATTCGGGTGTTCAAAAACGCTTAGTGCCCTTTTGGGTTCATTGGCATTGCCCTGCCATTCTGGCGGCAGTCCTTTTAAAGTGAAGTATTGATAAATGGCATATGCTGAAAGAGCAGCCATAGCTATAAAAATCGCATTTACGAAGCGTTTTTTATTTTGCTCGTTTTGCAGCAAATAGTTTGCAAAGAAAAATGTAATCAAGGGCTGGATAAACAAAACCAGGAATAAACCAAGCCCGCGGTTCCTGTTTGGTGAAATCCCCGTTGAAATCAGGCCGGCGATAAAAAACGCAGCCATTAAAATAATCAAAAGCCGCGGTCGACTTTTTAAGAAACTTATAAAATCAGCAACGCGCCTGGTTGCAATTAGCCAAATGACAAACGCCAGCCAAAAAAATGCTACCAGCAATTCAAGAAAGTTGGTTGGTATCCGGTCCAAGCTAAAGCGCCAAGCATAAGTTGGCGCTAAAGCAAAAAGTATAATTAATAACCCCAGCATTACTTTATGTTTACTGTTGTACTGGTATCTGCGGAATTGCCTTTGTCATCTACGACGTGTATGGCAAAGGTGTGCGGCCCAGGAGTAAGTGGCCCGGTAATCGTGAAGGTATGCGATCCGCTGGTTGCGCTTGCGCTGGTTATGCCGTCAATCAGCAAATCCATTTCAGTTATGGTATTGCCAGTGTCAGGCTGTGCTACAGCTGTGACACCAAATGGCGTGTTCAGGGTCGATCCATTTGGCGGCGAAACAATGCTGACATTTGGAGGATTCCCGGTTGGCTGTTGCGGCTGATTTGGATTCTGATTCGGATTTTGTTGATTCTGTTGGTTCTGGTCGGTCGGTGGTATTCCTGAAGAATTGCAGCCAATCTGCCCGACGTGCCCGGCGACCCACGCTTGTACTGGCGCTTCCCAGCTTGGGTTATCTGGTCGTTCGGAGTGCAGGTTAATATAACAGCCGGAACCACTAATGACGTGGACGTCATCTTTATCGGTTGGCGCAGAATAATCAGCAAAAACTTCGTTGACAGTATATGGAGTGGCTGCTGTAGGCAGCTTGCCTGACCAAGGGTCAACCGCAATGTGTTGAATTCCTGAAGGTTCTGGGAATGCCTCGACAGGCGTGCCGGCTAAAGCTTGAGTCATAAAATCATGCCAGATTGGCGCAGCAACAATAACGCCATCAGCGCCTTGGCGAAGCAGTTCACCATCATTATTGCCTGCCCAAACGCCTGTTGCTAATGAAGGCGTGTATCCCAATGTCCAACCGTCGTGGAAGTTTTGAGTTGTACCGGTTTTTGCAGCAACTGGGCGGTCTGGCAGTTCCAAACGTGAAGAAAGATTGCCGAAAATGTATTTGCGCGCTTCAGTATCAGTTAAAACATTAGTCAGTAAGTAAACTGCTTCAGGGTCTATCACTTGCTGGCCCTGGTCTTG
>CAZLFS010000075.1:0-3176 GCA_964559005.1 uncultured Candidatus Saccharibacteria bacterium | reverse complement strand
TAAATATTTTTGGATCTTGTCCGCCCATTCAATCAAAAAAATGTTTTCCGGTTTGCCCCAAAGCTCTGCGACGCCCAAAGCCTCAACATCTTTATAGCTTTTCAGCCGGTAGAGGTCCATATGGTAGAAGGTATAATTTTTTGCCCGGTAAGGCAGCATTAATACGAAAGTTGGACTAGTGATGTTCTTATTTATGCCAAACTCTTTTAATAGAAGTTTGGTAAAGGCCGTTTTACCAGCACCAAGCTCTCCGGTTAAAGCAATAATTTCTCCGCCATGAAGGTTTTTGGCGAAATTTTTTGCAAATATTTTCAATTCTGTCATGCTGGGTACAGAGAGGCGCATGCCCTAATTCTAACAAAACTAATAGCCTTGACCAGAGCCGCGCTTTCCTATATATTGACGAGCTATGGAACTTCTTAACCCTAGGCAGCTTTTTGAAACAATCACAAAAGCGCAAAAGATTTTAATACCTTTGCCGAGCAAGCCGAATGGCGATGCTTTGGGCAGTGCTTTGGCTCTCAATCAATTTCTAAGCAAACTTAATAAGGAAGTAGCAATTGTTTGCGAAGATGCTGTTGCAAGCAATCTTTCCTTTTTGCCTGGATTTGAACAGGTAAAGAAAACCATAGATTTGCCGAAAAACTTCGTGATTAGCGTTAGCACCGCGCAGGCGAAGCTGGAAGAGTTGAGTTACCGCGCATTTGCCGATAAAGTTAACATTTACCTCAAGCCAAAAAATGGCAACTACTCTGATAAAGACGTAACTTTTGGTGAAGACGTTTCGCCTTATGACTTGATTATTTGCATTGACACGCCATCGCTCGAACAGCTTGGTGAATTGTATGCCAAGAACGCGGACATTTTTTTTCAAACAACAAAGATCAATATTGATAACCACATTGATAACGAAAATTACGGCAACATTAATTGTGTTGACGTTACCGCTTCTTCCACTGCCGAAATTTTGCTTCGGCTTTTAAAGGAATATGAAGTCAATTTGATTGACCAGAGCATTGCAACAGCGCTTTTGACCGGAATCATTTTTGAAACGAACAGCTTCCAGCACACTAGCACTACGCCGCAAGCATTCTTAAGCGCTTCGGAATTAATTGGTTATGGTGCAGACCAGCAGGCAATTATTCGCTTTTTATTTAAAACTAAAGAATTTTCAGTTTTGAAGCTTTGGGGCCGTGCAATGGCGCGCATTGCCACGCTACCGGAATTCGGCGCGATTTATTCCGTGCTTACGCTTCAAGACATCCAAAGGTCCGGCGCATCAGAGCAGGATGTTTTTAAAGTGATGCAGGAGTTTGTCGTCAACGTTTCTGATTTTAAGCTTTTGTTTTTGATTGTGGAGAGAAATTCTGATTTGGATTTATATGTTCATTCCAACCCGAACATCAAGCTCGATGAAGTGGTTAACTTTTTTGGCGGCAAAGTTATTGCAACGCAAATCGGCAAAGCGGCTTTGCACAATCAAAACATAAACAATGCCAATAGTATTCTTATTGAGGCATTAGGCAAATTGAAAAGCCGTGTCGGCTTGTAGTATACTTGAATCATGCCGGTTCAAGACCAGAAACAAAAAGATTTTCTTCGCAAATACCAGAATATAAATAGGAAAATGGAAGAAGACGAAACTGCTGCCCGTGCCAAAAATTTGGGTCTGCAGTATCTTGATTTGTCCAATTTCCCTGTGGATTTAAGCGCAATTAGCCTTTGGAGCAAACAACAGGCAGAAGATGCGCAATCAATAGTCTTTTTTAAGGACGGCAATGACATAAAAATCGGCAGCGTTGATCCGCATAACGAGCTGCTGCTTGCGCATATGCAGGAATTTAAAGTTAAGAAATTAAACCCCGTAGTTTATTTGATTTCGCCGGCAAGCTTTAAGCAAATGCTTTATTTTTACGAAAAGGTTGCTAAAGTTGAAGATGTCCATGAGGAGCATGTTGAAATTCAGCCAGGCACAGATTATAAAGCGGCGTTGAAAGATGTTGAAGCAAAAACCGATGGCACTGTGCCGGCAACAAAGCTCTTGGCAACGGTTTTCGGCGCAGGCGACCAGGTAAAAGCTTCGGACATTCACGTTGAGCCAGAAGAAAATTTTATCAAAGTGCGCTTGCGCATTGATGGCGTGTTGACTGATGTTTGCCACTTGCCAAAAATTTACCAAAAATCGCTCATTTCCAGAATCAAGGTTTTATCTAAAATGAAACTTAATGTTGAAAATGTGCCGCAGGATGGAAGGTTGAGTTACTATAAAGTCAAAACGCCCGTAGATGTTCGTGTTTCAATACTGCCTTCAGCTTATGGTGAGAGTATTGTTATGCGCATTCTTGGCACCCAAGCAGTCAGCTTAAAGCTCGATGACCTTGGCTTTGTCGGTCGTTCTTACGAAATTATCAAGAATGAATTGATGAAGCCGAATGGCATGATTATCACCACTGGGCCGACTGGATCCGGAAAAACAACCACGCTTTATGCTTTTTTGAATCAATTGAATGAGCCGGGAGTTAAGATAATTACCTTGGAAGATCCGGTTGAATATAAGCTTGAAGGCATCACACAAACGCCAATTGATTCGCGCGCCGGCTTAACTTTTGCTGCTGGCTTGCGCGCGATTTTGCGCCAGGATCCGGATGTGGTTATGGTTGGTGAAATTCGCGACCAGGAAACCGCAGAAGTTGCGCTGCAAGCAGCGCTTACCGGGCATGTTGTGCTTTCTACTTTGCATACTAATGATGCTGCTGGGGCAATTCCGCGCTTAATTAACATGGGCGTCAAGCCATTTGTGATTGCGCCAGGCATGAACGCGATCATTGCGCAGCGCTTGGTGCGCAGGCTTTGCGCGGATTGCAAAGAGGAACAAAAGCTGGAACCGTCAGTTTTGGATAAAGTTAAAAAAGTGTTTGCAGCAATCCCGAAAAAAGCAGAAGTTGAGCTGCCAAAAGATTTGAAATTTTATCATTCAAAAGGCTGTGAAAAATGCGGCGGCCTTGGTTACAGCGGGCGCATTGGCATTTATGAGGTAATTGCGAAAAATGACCAGCTCGATAAATTAATTATGAGCAGCGCCCCAACATCTGAAATTCGTCAGTCAGCAATTGAGCAGGGCATGGTCACAATGATGCAAGATGGGTTGCTAAAAGCGTTACGGGGAATTACTGATG
>CAZLFS010000074.1:0-3185 GCA_964559005.1 uncultured Candidatus Saccharibacteria bacterium | reverse complement strand
CGGGCTTATCATCAATATGCAGGTCATTCCAGTTTTTTGCCCAATTGAATACGCTCAAAAAAATAAATAAGGCCAGCAATCCTTTGCGCAGCCATTCATTTTCAAATTCGAAAATGAATACTGCCAGCGCAATCGTGTAAAATAACGCGGCAAACAGGAAATAGCGGTCAAGAAAAATTGATTGTTTCAGCGAAAGTAAAATTGAGCCGACAAAAGGGATGATTAGGCCTAACAGGATTAGCCATTTTGGCAGGGTGCGTTCTTTTTTATAAACGCGGTAAACCAAATAGATCGAAAAAATTAAACCGAGAGTGAGCATAAAATCTGTGAATGTTTTTGCCGGATCTGCACCAGTGCCCATAAGCATGCGCCAGTTGGTAAGCGGGATCGACCACTTGTCCATTTTAGGGATCCAGTAATTTTGTTGCACTTGATGGAACTGGAAAAGAAAAGTTTTCAGCCACGGCAAATAGCTTAATAAGACTAAAGCGTACGCTGCAAAAAACTTCCCCAGGTATTTGGTACTTTGTGTTTCCTGCTTGCGTTTATACAAATAAATTAAGCCGTACAATCCGACCGCAAAAACGGAGAAGAATAGGTAATAGTGCGTGTACAAAGCCAAGCTGGTATAAACTGCAAAAATGATCCAGTGCTTCCAGGTATTGCTGCGAAAAGATTTAAGCAAATAATAGCCAGACATAAGCAACACAAATGTGCCGAAAGTGTACATGCGCGCTTCTGTAACGTATTGGATTTGGAAAGGGCTTACTGCCAAGAGTAGTGCGGCAAACAAAGCCAGCTTTTCATTGTTAAAGGCTTCACGCACCAGTAAGTAACTGGCGTAAACTGTTGCAATGCCGAAAAATGCAGAGAAGCCGCGCAAGGAGAATAGCGAGTGGCCAAAAATATCCGCCCAGATGCGCAATAAAATGTAATAAACCGGCGGGTGAACGTCTAAGCCAATGCGGTAAAGCATTTCTTTCCAAGGATAATTGATCAGCAGCGCGGAAAATGCTTCGTCATGCCACAAAGATATTGCAGTTAGTTTGTAAAGGCGCAGAGCTGTTGCCAAAACCAAAATTAAGGCCAGGTATGATCGCGGATTTTTCATTTGTATTTTTCCAGTTTTATAACGCCGAAGTTATCGATGATGTTTCTTTTTGCGTCAAAAGCAATGGCAGTGTAATATAAATCTTTTTTCGTGCCGTCAATATTTATGTAATCGTTGGTGGAAAGATAATCGTTTTGGTTGTTTTCTTTAACAAGCAAGCGGTCTTTACATTCCGGATCAATGCATTGCCAAATTTGTATTTTCCATGGATCAAAAGAAACATTTTGCCAGGACCAATAAACTTTGTCGCCAAGGTTTAAGCCGGTAAAAGTCAGGCTTGAATTCGCGCCAAGGCTAATGCTTTTGTCGCTCTTAGCTGCTTTATAAACAATCATATCCGGCGTGCCGAATTTATTGCGATAAAGCGCATCCACTTGTACATTTGGATGATATTGCTGGAATTTGATCGTATCAAAAAGAGTTGATTGCGTGAAAACAATTTTATCTCCAGCATGGATATGCAGCTTGTACGAATTTGCCGGGTCAACGACGATGTATGGGTTGTTTGTTATTGTGGTTAGGTAATCAACCGTTTGCAGCGAGAATAAATCGAGCACAAGATAAGTGTGTGCTTTGTCCGGACGGCTATTTAAATAATCGCTTACTGTGCTTAAATCCGAACGGAACGCATAGAAATTATCCGGATTATTATAAGCATAAATGAAATAGCTGGTGTATGTGGTGAAGGCAAGCGTGAAGAGAAAAGCAGCTGCAGCAAGCCAGTAAATAATTTCCATCCACTTGTAGTGCCAAAGCTTCAGGAATTTTTCGACCATGTACATTATGCCGACTGCAGAAATAATGAAAACGTAAGGAATCGCGCCAATGGAGCGCAAGCCGTGCGGAATGCCTTCTGCAGTTGCAACGACCGGCACAAGCATGCCCCAGAACATTGCCACAGGAATGGCGTATTTTAGGTGTTCGATATTGGCTTGCTGCGGTTTGAAACTCTCGTAGATAAATTTAATTGTCAGCCACATCATTACTAATAACGCAATACCGAAAAATGGGCTAATCAAAGGCGATAAGAATGGGTCGCCGGAAATATTCTGGCGCCAGTTTAAATCGCCGTGCATAAAAAATGCTTCAACGCTTTTCTTAAAGACGTTCACAACTGTGGCTGCGAGATGGCCGTGGTTTAAATCCGAATTAAACACTGAAACCTGGCCAGACCTGCCAACAAATGTGCCTGGGTGCTGGACAAAATATTTGCCAAGCGGATAAAAAACAATCACTGCGCTGATAACCGCGACCACAAACGGTTTCCAATACTGTTTTGTCCAGGCAAAGCTTTGTTTTTTATCGTTCAGTAAAAGCAGTGCAATAATTACCAAGAGAATCACTGGCATCATGCGGTAACTGATGTAAGTGTAAAATCCGCCAGCAAAAAATGCGCCAGAAAGAATTGCGGAAATATATTGGTCAATTTTTGAGCGCGCCTGAACCGTGCGGACCATAAAGTACAGCGTAAACGCGGTAAAAACGGGAATTTGGATAGCGCGGAAAGCAGTGCGCGACAAAACCACATGCCAAGCGTTTACTGCCATAAAAAACGAGGCGAGCAGGGCAGTGCGGTGGTTATAGAGGCGCGCTGCCAGCAAATAACAAGCGAAAATTGAGATCACGCCAATTGCCGCGGAAACGATATGATGCTGCCAAAAGCCGCGCCCGAAAAAGTGCACGCTCGCGGCTAGCAAATAAAAGAACAGTGCTTCTCGGCCGTTGCCGCGTTGATAGAAAGGCTGCGCATGGCCGTTTAGAATGCTGTTAATGTCCAAACCGTTCGCTGCCTCGTCAGGAAATAATCCGCCCGGCATTTTGCCAATCAGATAAAATCGAAAAAATATTCCAATAGCAAGGATCAGAATAAGTAAAATAAAATGTTTCTTTTTCATTTGTTTTCTTTGGCTTTTCCTGGTATAATAAAAAAAGTTTATGAAACGACTTTTGCCTTTTTTGAAAGATATTTTGTTTCTTGCAGCAACTGCTTTGGTATTAAATATTATATCATGGCTTATCATTATCACCAAAATTAAACCAAATTCTGAAAAGCTGCCGCTGCACTACAATGTCT
>CAZLFS010000073.1:0-3446 GCA_964559005.1 uncultured Candidatus Saccharibacteria bacterium | reverse complement strand
GCGTGAAGCAGCAGTTGCAGCTGGCATGCCATACGTGGTTACGCGCTGGCTAGGCGGCACATTTACCAATTTCCGCACTATCCAAAAAACCATCAAAAAGATGGAGCGCTACGAAAATCTTAAAGCCAGCGGCGAACTGGAAAAAAATTACACCAAGAAAGAAAGATTGCTGATTGAACGCGAATTAGCAAAAATGAAAACCTTATTTGAAGGCATTAAAGATTTGCGCAAACTTCCGGAAGCAATTGTTATCTTCGACGTTAATTACGATGAAATCGCTTTAACCGAAGCGCAGAAATCAAAAGTAAAAGTTATTGGAGTTGTTGATACAAACAGCAATCCGGATGGCATTGATTACCCGATCCCGTCAAACGATGATGCAATTAAAGCTATCCAGCTAATCGCAGCTGCAATTTCGGATGCAATCGTTGAGGGCAGGAAAAGCGAGGGTGCCCCTCGGGCGTAGTCCTCGGATTGGACCCTCGGCGGATACCCTCGGATGGGGTTCTCAAATATTTTAAAAAGGAATAAAAAAATGAATGATCAAATTAAAGAATTGCGCGATGCCACTGGCGCGGGCATTCTCGAAGTAAAAAGCGCTTTAGAAGAAGCAGGTGGCGATAGGGAAAAGGCTATTGAAATTCTGCGCAAAAAAGGCGCGTTAAAAGTTGCGAAGAAAGCCGAACGCACTGCCAATGAAGGCATTGTTGAAAGCTATATTCATGCTGGCGGCAGAGTAGGCGTGTTGTTAGAGCTGAATACTGAAACTGATTTCGTAGCCCGCACGGATGATTTTAAAAAGCTTGCCAAAGAACTTGCTTTGCACATTGCAGCATCAAACCCGCTATACGTCAGCATTAACGATGTGCCTGCGGAAGTGATCGAAAAGGAAAAAGAAATTTATAAAGAGCAGGTTAAAGGCAAGCCGGCAGATGTGGTGGATAAAATTGTTGAAGGAAAGCTGCAGAAATATTACGAAGAAGCATGCTTGCTTGAACAGCCGTACGTAAAAGAGCCGGACCGCAAAGTTAAGGATTTGATTTCAGACCACGTTTCCAAGCTCGGCGAGAACATTGTTGTCCGCCGTTTTGCGCGTTTCCACCTAGGTAATTAATAGAAATTTATTTGTCTTTCGGAATAATTGAGAATTCAATAATTGTTCTTTGCGTTGTAGGCATAGCGGCAATGTTTTTGCGTCGCTTGCCAGAAGCGGTTGAAGAACAAGAGCAATTGCCAATTACGGAAGCAGAACCGAAACATGAATTAGCGCCGAAGCAGGAGTTCTTTGAAAATCTGGGGCGCGCGTCAAAAAGTTTTTCTATGCGCATTGTCCGGCCGATCTGGCATTTTATGCTTGAGGCAAAAGACTTAAAAGAAGGGCGCATTCTTGCGTCGAAAGTCGCGGAGTTTGTCCGGCCCGGCCGCCGCGTCATAAATATTGGCGCGTTCAGCACTTTGAAAAAAGCAGAGCGCTTGGTCAATGAAGAAAAATATGCGCAAGCAGAAGTAATCTATTATGATGTCATAAAAAAGCATCCCCAAGAGTACGGTGCGTATGAGGGCTTGGTAAAAGTTTTTGCGAAGCAAAAAAGGCACGACGAAGTTATTGAAACTTTGATTTATTTGCTGAAGCACAATCCGGACAATGACCGCTATTTGGCGCAAATTGGTTTTGCGCTGATGTCGCAAAAACGCTGGGATGATGCGATTGAAGCGTATGAAAAATCCATTGAAGTAAACAGCCTGGTGCCAACGCGCTTTATGAATCTTGGCTTGTCTTATCAGGCAAAAGGGGATTGGCAAAAGGCAAGCCAGAATTTTAAGCGCGCCGTGGACTTGGAGCCCGCAAATATGCAATACTTAATGAAGCTTATTGATGCTTACGAAGAGCTTGGCTTGCGTACGGAAGCAATTGCGGAATTGCGCCGGGCGTTGGGCATGGATCCGGCAAACGAAGCAGTGCGCCAAAGATTGAAGCAGTTTGAAAATTATAATCACTAGGGTGGTTACCGAAGTAGTCAAACGGAGCTGACTGTAAATCAGCTGCCCCTGTGGCTTCGAAGGTGCAAATCCTTCACCACCCACCAAAAATATCAAGCCGTTGTAGCTCAGTTGGTAGAGCAACTCCATGGTAAGGAGTAGGTCATCGGTTCAATTCCGATCAACGGCTCCAGAAAAAATTAAAACGCCCTTGCTTTGCAAGGACGTTTTTTCTTCAAAATTTAGGCGTTTGCTTCGCCAGATCCGGCATCAGCTCCGCCGTTAGCTTCATCTTCATCATTATCTTCATCATCATCTGCTGCACCCGCTGCACCGCTGTCAGTGCCTTCAGAACCAGTTTGGTTCATATCATCTTCTGGGTCGAGCAATTCTCTATCAAACATGATAGTTTTTCTCCTAATTTTTTGTTAATTGTTTTAGGGTAAAAATATCCTAACATTTATATTATGGCTTTGCAATAGCAAATTGACTAAAGCCGCCGATTATGTTAATCTTTATTGCAAGCGCTGGGCACTTTTGCCGGCTTAGCTCATCCGGTAGAGCAACGGTTTTGTAAACCGTAGGTGGTCGGTTCGAGTCCGACAGCCGGCTCCAGAAATTTAACTAAGGATAGGATATGTCACAAGACAATTTGATCAAGCTTGAATGCACTGTTTGCAAAAACCTTAACTACCATTCTCGCAAGAACAAGAAAACCAACCAGAAGCGACTGGAATTAAAGAAGTTTTGCAAGCACTGCAAGAAAATGACTTTGCACAAAGAAACGAAGTAAAATTGTCCCGAGCAATCGGGATTTTTTTACTCGATTTTATTTTTGGAATTTGCTAAAATTTAGAGGCGTTTGCTGAAAATTTACCGGCAGATATGGGGGCTTAGTGTAAGGGTCAGCACAAAAATCTCCAAAATTTTTAGAGAAGGTCCGAGTCCTTCAGCCCCTGCCAGCAAAAAACATTAGCGTAATGCTAGTGTTTTTTGTTATGCTTATTTTATGAAATGGATATTTCCACTGAGTCTGTTAATTGCATTTGAATTGATAGCTGACATCTTTGCTAAGCAATGGTCGATAGATAGAAAAACATACTTAGCCGTTGGTGCTTTAACTTCGTATCTAATTGCGAACTCTTTTTGGCTATTCGCTTTAAGAAACGGATCTGGTCTTGCCAGGGGCGCTGTATTATTTTCTGTTGCTTCAGGAATAATCGCGATAGGCTTAGGGGTATTTTTGTATAAGGAAAGCGTTGGACGAACTCAAATGGTGGGTTTAATTCTGGGAGTGCTTTCTATAGTTTTGCTATTTTGGAACGACTAGTATTGCATTGCTATTATAAAAAATATATTTAGGTAATCAGATATTTTATGTTGAAAAGTAGCTACCAACTTCGTTCCATAGTCACTGCCAAAAAACACGACAAATTATTTCGGGATTTTTAGATAAAATCGTCGAT
>CAZLFS010000072.1:0-3500 GCA_964559005.1 uncultured Candidatus Saccharibacteria bacterium | reverse complement strand
TCGAACCACGGACCTCTTCATTATCAGTGAAGTGCTCTAACCAGCTGAGCTACACACCCTAATAAACATTTTATAATTGCGAGGGGTCTTGCCGCGAGCCAATTTTACCATCGCGTCACCCTCCCGCAATTGTGAAATGGTTTAAATATTAAAGATACTAACAAATTTTAACAGATATGGTTGGAAAAGTAAAGCCAATGGAGCCCTGCGCATATGCGCGTCCTGCCAAAGAAGTTATCTACAAAAATCCGCTAAAAAAACTTTGACATAACGAGCCAATTCTTTTATACTAAAAACGTAATTTTGCGTAAAGAAATAAAAAATCCCAAATAAAAAGTGATGTTTTTTTCCCCTAAAAAAAGTATTCTTGGTGTTGATATCGGCACGACAAATATCAAAATCGCCCAAATCACCACTAAGGATGATGTGCATGTTTTGGATACGTACGGCCTAGTAAACGTCGCGTTCGAGATCCAGGAGCACAATTTAGAGGGGATTCAGCGCACGGTTGCGGTTCTTTCCAATTTGATTGAAAAAGCAGGCGTCACCACCCGAAAAGTGGTTGCTTCTTTGCCGAATTCCACGGTTTTTACCTCGGTTATTGATATGCCAAAGCTCACTGAAGAAGAGCTGAAGAACGCCGTGGAGTTTGAAGCAAAGAAATATGTGCCTTTGCCAATGTCTGAAATGACTTTGTCCTGGTCAGTAATTGAAAAAAAGCAGGATGACGGCACGAAAATTCTGATCACAGCCGTGCCGAGCAGCATTTTGCGCAGCTATCTGAAAATTTTTGAGCTGGCAAAGCTTGAACCGTTTGCAATGGAAATCGAAGTTTTGGCGCTGCTGCGGTCAATCATTGGCGACGACAAAGAAAATAATTTGCTGATTGATATTGGCGCAAAAGCAACGCATTTGAACATCACTGAAAAAGGAAATTTGGTTTTGACCAGAAATATTCCGGTTGGCGGCGAAACAATTACCAAAAAAATTGCGGAAAGCTTGAAGGTAAGCGTTACGCGCGCAGAACAATTTAAAAAAGATTTTGGCTTGAACCAAGTCAGCCTTATTCCGGAAACAATTAAGCCGATCTTGATGAGCATTAAAACCGAAGCCAAGCAGCTGCAAAGCATTTACCAGGCGCGCGGAAAAAAATTCGACAAAATTATTATTGTTGGCGGCGGCTCAAATATGCCCGGCTTGATAGAATTTTTAAATGACATGGGACCAAAAGTAATTAAAGGCGATCCGCTGCAAAAAGTCAGCTATAATCCGGAGTTAAAGCCGATTTTGTCGCAATACGCGGGGAATTTGGCGGTTGCAATCGGTTTGGCAATGCGTACGCATCAATAAATTGCCGCAATAAATTTTTATGCCAGAAATAAACTTACTAGAATCAACTAAAACACAAAGCGCAACCATCCAGCAGAAAAGCGGGATGTTAAACAAAATCGGCATCGCTTTGCTGGTTTTGGTTTTGGCAGCTTACGGCTATTTGTTTTACGCAAGCAATCAGATGGATGCAAAAATTGCCAGTGTGGAAACTGACCAGCAAAACGTCCAAACGCAAATTCAGCGCAATCCGGATTATCCGCAGCTGCTTGCAAGCCAAACCAAAATCGGAAATTTGCAAATTCTTATTAACAGCCATTTAGGTTGGTCGCAGCTTTTGCCGAAATTCACTGACGCTACATTGCAAACGGCAACCTACGCGAAGTTCACCGCGACAACTGATGGCGATGCAATTATCACCGGCACGGTTCCCGATTTTCAAAACTTGGATAAGCTGATTAAAGGTTTTCAGCTGCCGGATTTCAATTACATCAAGGATGTTAAGCTGGTAAATGTCGGCTTATCCAGCGACGCGACAAATTCGATTACCTTTACCATTGATATTAGCTTTAATAAAGATATTTTGCAGGCTTTTTCGCAGGCTGCGCAGCCATCAGCCACGCCAGTTTCGCCTGCCGCGCCAACTGCGCCATCAACCTCAACTTCTAAATAAATGCAAATTTTACCTAAAACACAATCCGGAGCTTCAGCAGGCGTTTTTGTTGTAACGCTGGTTTTGTCCATCGTCGCAGTGATCTTTTTTGTTTTTCCGAAATACAGCGAGTACAAAAGCAAAAATGACACTTTGCTTGCCGACCAAAAAGCTGTAACCGATGCACTGGCGCAAAAGAAAACCGTCGAATCATCAATTGAGAAGCTGAAAGACTCTGACTCGCAATTTGCCACTTTGAATAATGCCATTCCAAATAAAGCGGATGTTCCGGATGTTTATGCATATTTGGAAAGCCTGACAAAAGCAGCCGGACTTAATTTAACAGCAATGCAAGCAACTGACAGCAACGCAAAAAAGCCTAATGGCTCGAATGCTAGCCTTGAAGATGAAAGCGGCCATGGCGCTAGTGCGCCATCTGGCAACGATTCGGACAAGAAAAATATTTCGCCTTCGCCAACGCTTGGCGTGATCACAGTGAACATGGAAATGGTTGGCCCGATTGATGCCTTTAAGCAATTGCTGTTTTCGCTGCAGAACAGTTTGAGGATTTTCGATGTCCAATCCGTAGATATTCAGCATGACAAAGATACAAAAATGACTATCAACATGGTTGTAAAAACCTATTACCAAAAATCACAATAATATGACCACTAAAGAAAAAAAAGAAGCAATATTATTGGCAGTGCTGTTGTTGGCAATTGGCGGTGTTGTTTACTACAACTTTTTCCGCACGCCTAGCAGCAGTAATGTCGTTCCGGTAACGCTCACTGCGACGCCAGGTGTTCCTGGCGCGGCTGGTCCCGGCGCAACTTCCGGCGCGCCTGTAAATGCTTCGGGCAAGTTAAATCTAGATACTTCAATTTTAACTGATCCGCGCGTAACACAGCTATCGCCGCCGATTTATCCGACAGTGACCAGGCAAGAGCTTGGCACTAACCCGTTCAAATAATATGCCAGAGAATTTAGCCACAGGCACATTTGAAACATTTTTGGTGGACAAAGGTTTCGTTTCTCAAGCGTTATACGACAAGCTTAAGGCTGAAAGCCAGCAGACCGGGCAACCGCTAGTCGGATTGATAACAGAGAAACGAATCCTTTCATCGGAAAATCTCGCTCAAGCCAGAGCGGCTTTTTTAGGCATACCTTATATCAGCTTCAAAGACAAGAAAGTGGATCAAAAAGCGTTGGAAATGATTCCGGAAGAAACTGTCGCTTTTTATCATTTCTTTGCTTTTGAAGTTGATGGCAAGAATATTAAAGTAGCCATTACTGATCCGACTAACCTCCAGGCGCTTGAGGCTTTGGAGTTTTTTTCGAAAAAACAAGGCTTCACAATTCAGCTTTATGTCACTGACGAGGTTAGCTTTAACAAAATTACCAACAAAGAGCAAAATGTTACCAAAGTTGTTGGCGAAGCTCTGACTGAAATTGAAGAAAAAGAAAAAGCCGAGCGCAAGAAGCCGGAAAAAGAAGAGAAGAGCGTTCAGGAACTAATTCA
>CAZLFS010000071.1:0-3527 GCA_964559005.1 uncultured Candidatus Saccharibacteria bacterium | reverse complement strand
GCAATCGCGCCCATAATTATTAACTGTTTACGCATTGGCCTTTTCTTTCATATAAATAATGATGCAAATTGAAATTAAAATAAATGCCGCTAAAGACAAAAGTGGAATTGTAATAAAACCATATAAGTTTATATACTTTGTTGTGCAAGAAACGCCGTAGGTGCAAGGCAACAGTTTTTCAGGGATAATGCCAATCTGGATCAATTCATGGTATAAGGCAACTAACCCGCCAAGAATTGAAAAGGGCAAAACATAGTATTCCAAATCATCTGACTTGCGCAAAATGCCAATACCGATAATCAAAACCAAAGGGTACAAAAAGATTCTTTGGTACCAGCAAAGATTGCATGGCAGCCAATGCAAGATATTGCTGGCATAAATGCTGCCAAGCATGCCAACAAGCGCCACTGCCCAGGCAAAATATAATGCGTTGCTTCTGATAAGCTTATGAATCATAAATTTTGTAATTGTTTTTTCCTATTTTTTTGCTTGGTATAACGCCTGATCCGCCTTTTCGATCAGCTCATCCACTTGCTGGGCATGCTCTGGATGCATGGCAATGCCAATGCTTACACCGGCGTGGATCTGCTGCCCCTTAAGGTCAAGGAGGGAAAACGGAAACTTGGTAGCGCTACGGGGAATCGAACCCCGGTTTATTGGATGAGAACCAATCGTCCTAGCCACTAGACGATAGCGCCTCACATAGGCGCACCTATTTTACCATCTTTGGCTAAATCATTCAATGCTGCTTATTTTTTAAGCCAGTCTTTTTCCTGGCGCACCAGCAGTTTAGGCGCTTGCGATTGGTCATTCATAATTTCACGGACTATTTTTTCCATGCGCATGCCTTGTGAGCCTTTTACCAAGATCACCGCGCCCTCGCTGACCAATTGGCGCGCCT
Organism: uncultured Candidatus Saccharibacteria bacterium; assembly: GCA_964559005.1. Taxonomy (GTDB): domain Bacteria; phylum Patescibacteriota; class Doudnabacteria; order UBA920; family VMFF01; genus CAZLFS01. The sequence goes on along the minus strand of CAZLFS010000071.1, from coordinate 2,626 downwards.
TTTCTATTGCGTCCGTGGATTTTTCAAACCAAAAGACGTGGTCGCTTTTGTAGCGCCAGATGCGCAGATCCTCTACCGCAAGCTTCATTTGCGAACCAACGCCAATAAAATAATCAACAGAAGAATCTATTAATTGTTTAGCAATGTCGCGATGCGATTGCTCGGATAAATTGCCAAGCTCAAGCATGTCGCCAAGGATTGCCACTTTTTTTTGTGCCGGAAAATCTGCCAATTCTTTGAGCGCAATTTGGGTCGAAAGCGGTGCGGCATTATAAGTGTCATCGATGATCGTGGAACCCTGCATTCCAGGAATGATTTGTAAGCGCCCGGTTTGGCCGCGATAATTTGCCAATGCCGCAGCGCATTCATTTAAATTCATGCCCAAGCTCAAGCCGACGGCAGCTGCGGCAGTGCAAGCCATAAGGTGCGGCATGCCTAGAGTTCCGCTTAAGAAGATCGGCACGGTTGCGCCTTTGTACGAAAGCTTAAACAGCGTGCCGTAGCTACGGTCATTTTTTGAATAAGTCGTTTGATGCTCGACAATGCGCAAATCTGCGCCTTGCGAAAAGCCGTAAGTAATAATTTTGCTGCGCAAGCGCGGAATTACGGAACGGACTTTTGCATCATCTATGTTTAAAACTGCGCTGCCGTGCTCGCCCATGCGCGAAAATATTTTACTTTTTTCTTGGAGGATCGCGTTTTCGCTGCCAAAAAATTCGAGGTGCGAAATGCCGATTGTAGTCAAAACAGCAATGTCCGGCGGCGCAATGCTGACCAGATAATCCATGTCACCGGGCCGGTCAATGCCCATTTCCAAAATCAAAACTTCCGGATAAGGCAAATACACCCAAAGCATCCAAGCGCTTTTAATAAAAAGTTGCAGCCACTTAAAGGGATTGCGCTTTGGCGATTCAACGCCGATAATCGTAAACGGCAAGCCAAACTCATTGTTATAATTTTTTATGTTCGTGCGCGCGCGGAACTTGCTTTTTGCGACAACAAAAGATGCTTCTTTCGCAGAAGTCTTGCCAATGCTGCCGGTAATGCCGACAATGCGCGGCTTGTATTTGCGCAAAATTTTGCATGAAATGCGCGCGAGCAAATTTTGGAAAAGTTTTTTCATAGCGTTACACCTAGATCGGCGACCTTGGCTGGTGACCTACCAATTAGGGTACCATCCGAGGGTCCTGTCCGAAGGCACCGTCCGAGGGGCACCCTCGTTGTTGAGCGTGGTTACCTTGTTGGCGGCACCCGATAATAATTTAAAATAAACTTCGCGATTTCGCCAAATGCCGGCGCAGCAGTGCTTTCAGCAAAAGCAACATCGCGCGGATGATCAATTTTCACCAACATTAGAAAGCGCGGATTATCTGCCGGACCATAGCCAACAAAAGAGCCGATATTGTCATTCTGAACGTAACTGCCCTTTTCAGCAACCTGGGCAGTGCCGGTTTTGCCAGCAATATAATAACCCTTTACCCCCGCTTGCTTGCCATAGCCATTTTCAACATCATCAACAAGCATTGCGGTAACTTGTTGTGCAACGCGCCCGGAAACTACTTGCCCGAGCGATTTTACGTCAGTTTTATTTTCCGTACCATCTGGCTTAATTTCAGAAGCAATAATATGCGGCTGGAGCATTTCACCGCCGTTTGCAAACGGCAAATAAGCCTGAAGCATTTGCATTGGCGTAACAGTAATGCCCTGCCCGTATGAGGCGGTATAAAAACTTGCCTGATTATTTTGATGCAGCGGCAAAAGGTCGCCAACTGCTTCAGGCAATTCGACGTTAGTGGCTTTGCCAAAGCCGAATTTTTTCAAATATTCCAAAAATTTGTCATTGCCCACCTGCTCTTCTATGAAGATTGCGCCGGTGTTCAATGAATGGTCAATGACCTGGGTCATATCAACAATGCCGTGCGCTTTGTTGTCAGAATTTCTAATCTTATACTTGCCAATGTCAACTTCACCAGTGTCATTGTAAGTGGTCGATGGCGCAATTACGCCCAAGTCCAAACCAGCAGCCATAGTTACTGCTTTCATTGTTGAACCAGGCTCAAAACTTTGCTGAGTGGCATCATTTAGATAAACGCCGGGCGTTTTTGCCTTATCACTGAAATTGTTCGGGTCAAAGCTCGGATAATTTGCCATTGCCAAAACAGCACCGGTTTTTGGGTCGAGAATAATGACGTTTCCAGAATCCGCGCCATGCGTTTGCACCGCATTCTTCAAAACCTTTTCCGCCTCATACTGGATCGAGCGGTCAATGGTCAATACCAAATTAGAGCCGTCCTCTGCTGGCGTGAACTGGCGGTCAGAGGCAGTGATCCAATTGCCCATCAAGTCTGTTTCTGTTTTCAGCGAACCGCTGCTGCCTGCCAAAGTTTTCTCCATAAATTTTTCCAACCCATACAAGCCGACTTTTACATCAGAATTATCTTTATAGCCAACGAAACCAAGCACCTGGCTTAAAAAATCCCCTTCTGGATAAAAACGCACTGTTTCCTGGTCAGTATGGATGCCAGGGATGTTTGCATTTTGAACCGCCGTTGACTGGTCATCACTTAACTGGTGCATCAGCACAACATATCTTTTTTCCTTATCGGATATCTTTCCAAGCACGTCT
>CAZLFS010000070.1:0-3623 GCA_964559005.1 uncultured Candidatus Saccharibacteria bacterium | reverse complement strand
CATTTTCAGTTCAATGCCATATTTTTCTAATTTTCTTATAATTGGTTTTTCTTGTTCAATCGTGCTTTGGTTTGCATCCAAGACACCTTTCACATCCAATCCTTTTAATTTTGCTGCAATCAAAGCATCAGCAATGTTCTCCTTGGTTATAGTGTAAATTGCAAAGTAAACGTACTTCTGTGCATTTTGAATTGTTTCAATGAGTTTTTCATCTGCTTTTTGCTCGTGATTAAATATCACTTCAGTCTTGGCTATTTCATTGGCCTGTAATTTTTCCCAAAGGAAAATATTACTGCAAAACAGAAACGCGATAATCACGCCAGTGAATAATTTTTGTTTTGAAAATCTCATCTACTCTATAATACGCAGTTGAGATTAAGTTTTGATTAATCTTCAGCGCGCCTGATTCTCCTTTCAGCTTCGCGTTTTTTTATCGTTTCGCGTTTGTCGTATTTCTTTTTGCCGCGGCCAATGCCAATTTTTAATTTAATCAGCCCGCGCCCGCCCTCAAGGATTTGTAAAGGCATAATTACCACGCCTTTTTCTTTGCCAATCATGCTTTGAATTTCGCGCTTGTTTAGCAGCAGTTTGCGGTCGCGTTCCGGATTAAAACCTTTCGAATCGCCAGCCTTGGCATATGGAGAAATGTGCGCGTGCGTTAAAAACGCTTCTTCGCCGCGCATAGAAACGTACGCGCCTTTTAAAGAAGCTTGGCCATTTTTTAAGCTTTTTACTTCTGCTCCGGACAACACTAAGCCAGCTGTCAGTTCATCTGAAATAGAGTAATTAAAGTATGCTTTCCGGTTATCAACTAAAACTTTCATATGCTTATTATCGCAAAACAAAGAAGCCTCGGCAAACGTTAAGGCTCCTTGCCCGTAGCGGCATGTTTCCTCCGATTTTGGCGGTTTTTTGCAGCTAATCACTTTAGCATAAAGCTCTTTTAGTGGCAATTTGGGCCTAAGCAAGGTATAATTTACAGTATGAAAAGGTACGTCCAGAAGCTGCTTTCCGAAGTTTTAGGGAATATGTTTGAGAATGGGCAAATCCGCGCGCTGCCTGATTTTTCTTTGGACGTGCCAAAAGAGAATTTTGGCGATTTTTCCACGAACATTGCGCATATCATAGCGCGCGAGGGGCAGTTCCAGCCGAATAACGTTGCCGAAATCATTGCGCACGAACTTGCGCAGCTTGATGCTGCGCGCGCATTTAAAGAAATTAAAGTGGTCAATGGTTTTATCAATATTTTTTTGGCGCCAAAGTTTTTGGCGGAAAACGCCTTAGCAATGCAGAAAGCAATTGAAATCCCAGCAGTTGGCTCTGGTAAAAAAGTGGTTTTTGAATATTCTTCGCCGAATACGAATAAGCCTTTGCACATTGGCCATACGCGCAATGATGTTTTCGGCAAAGCGTGCATTAATTTGCTGCGTTCAGTCGGTTATGATGTCATTTCCTGCGAGATTATCAATGATCGCGGCATCCACATTATGAAATCAATGTTGATGTACATGAAATTCGGCAATGATAAAACTCCCGAATCATTGGGTGTTAAGCCGGATCATTTTGTTGGCAAATTTTATGCGATGTTTGCAGAAGAGTCCGCAAAGAGCGAGGAAGCAGCAAAACAATTAGAGCAAGAAGCTCAAGAGCTACTGCAGAAATGGGAAGCGAATGACCGTGAGGTACGGGATCTTTGGGAAAAAATGAATAAATGGTTTTACGAGGGCGTCAAAATTACTTATGCAAAAGAGGGCTCTACTTTCGATGACGTCGAATATGAAAGCAATATTTATGATAAAGGCCGTGAGCTGGTTTTGGACGGGGTGAAACAGGGGATTTTTCAAAAAGAAGCGGATGGCAGCGTTTCGGTGGATCTAAGCGCAGATGGTTTGGATAAAAAATATTTGCTGCGCAAAGACGGGACAACAATTTATATTACCCAGGACTTGTATTTATGGCATTTGCGCAATGACAAATACCATCCGGATTTGGCTGTGGTCACAACCAGCAGTGAGCAAGCTTATCATTTCCAGGTGCTGGCGAAACTTTTTCAGCTGCTGCAATTTCCGTGGGCGGAAAATTTCAAGCACTTGCCTTACGAACACGTTTATTTGGGGAAAAATAAAATGTCCTCGCGCGGGGGAAATACCGTGACTGCCGATGATTTGTTGGAGACTATAAAAGAGCGTGTGCGCGAAACCATGCGCAATTCGCAAAAAATTCGCGCTGATGTTAATGACGATGCGGTTGTGGAAGCAATTGCATTTGCTGCAATTAAATACGGGTTTTTGAAATATGACCGCAACACGAAAATTTATTTTGATATGGATGAAACCATTGCCATTGAGGGGAATACTGGGCCTTATTTGCAATATACTTACGCAAGAATAAATAGCGTGTTGCAAAAGGCTGGCGATTTTAAGCGCGAGATCGCGGGTGAATTCCAGGCTGAATCGGAATTGTCTTTGCTGCGGCAGCTTATGCACTACGATGATGCGGTTATTTCCGCTGCGGAAGAGTATCGTCCGAATGCAGTTGCTAATTATTTATACGAATTAGCAGGGAAGTTCAATACATTTTATGACAAAGTCTCGATTCTGAATGCTGAAACCGAGCAGCAAAAGATTCAGCGTTTGAATTTATTGGTTGCTGTGGCAAAAGTGCTTGAGCACGGCTTGGGTTTGCTTGGAATTAAAGCTATTAAGGAAATGTAAAGAGTTACTGATTTGTAATTACATCGAATAAATAGTATAATATTTTTGCAAAAGCGTTGGAGCCTGCAATCAACAGGCAAGCTGGCTGAAGAATTGTTGTTGCATAATGCAATAAGAGTAGAACAGCCCGTGAGCTTCGCGTAAAGAAGCTGAATTAAGCACCAATCAAGATGGTACCGTCCGGATTTCCGGGCTCTTGAAAAAGGGTGTTTTATTTTTTTAATCAAAATTTAACCTTTTTTTGCGTATTATGAATGAGGAACAAAAAAAGACTCCTGCTCAAGAGCCAACAAAAAGAGAGGAGGAAATATTAAAATTTTGGAATGAGAATGATATCTTCCAAAAAAGCCTAGAAAAGACAAAGGATAACAAACCTTACGTCTTTTATGATGGGCCTCCGTTTGCAACCGGCTTACCGCATTATGGGGGAATTCTCGCTTCTGTGGTAAAAGATGTTTTTGGCCGTTATCATACAATGAAAGGCGCGTATGTCAGGCGCAGATGGGGCTGGGATTGCCATGGGCTGCCAATCGAACAATTAATAGAGCAAAAATTAGGTATTTCGGGGAAAAAGGAAATTGAAGCATTGGGTATTGATAAGTTCAATGCTGAATGCCGCAAAGATATTCTGATGTACGTTGATGAATGGGGAAAAACCGTCAATCGCCTTGGCCGTTTTGTTGAATTCAAAAATTCCTACAAAACTATGGATTCCACTTATATGGAATCAGTTTGGTGGGCTTTAAAACAGGTTTGGGAAAAAGGTCTGATTTATGAAGGCCGAAAAGTATTGCTGTATTGCCCGCGCTGCGAAACTCCGATTTCAAATTTTGAAGTTGCGATGGATAATTCCTACGATGACGTTACTGAAGACTCTGTTTACGTAAAATCAGAATTAAAATGGCACGG
>CAZLFS010000069.1:0-3667 GCA_964559005.1 uncultured Candidatus Saccharibacteria bacterium | reverse complement strand
AACATCCACAACCCTGCGGTAAAGCTCGTAAGCATCCTCGGTGCGGCCGACGCGCTCCAGACCCTGCGCAACCAGGAATGTCTTGAACGGCCAACTGGATCCGTTGTGGTACGACCCCGGGCGAAAGCGCCCTTCAAAGTCCGCGAGCGTGCGCAACCCGCTTGCGCAAAGCATGTTGCGGGACATCAGCATCCTGATCATCTGATCGACTTTCTCGCGCTCTCGGTCGAGAATGCCGGTGCGCAGCAGTTCACCAGCGCTTGCTTTGCGAATGCGGAACGCATAGAACTCCCCGTTCTCGTCACGGTCGCCGCCGCAAGCAAAGAAACCGCCGCGCTCGTCAGTGAACCAAAGATGCTTGAACATGCTTTCGCGCAGCCGGTCAGCAGCGTCTAAACAAGCAGCATACGCTGACTCATAACCAAGGGCCTCATACAGCTTTGCTGCCAGAACCAGCGCTTCCCAGGCATAAGCCTGAACTTCGACCGAAACCACGCCGCGGTCAAAGTTTGGGATATCGCCGTTCTTGTGGTGATGCGAATCCCAGGAATCTTCCATTGCCTGGATCGCATGGCTGGTCGGAAACTTGCGCTTTGACTCGATGAAGCCTTCCGGATTAGTGCCCATGCGCCGGAAAATCCACTGCACCGCGAGTTCGAATGCACGCCTAAGCGGAAGCTCGGCACCATTGCGGGCGAAATAGCGAGTTCCAAGAAACTCTGGATCCGCCCTGCCCTCATGTAAAGCTCGCCGGCAAAATATGCGCACGAAATGCAGGGTTGCATCAACCGTGGCGTAAAACGGCCACTGCCAGTGCAGCTTCTTGGACAGTTGCTGCGCGACCGGATCTTCCGGACTGCGTAGCTCGTGGCAAATCCTGCCAATATCCTGCTCGTCGTAAATACTTTCACGCACTCCTTGCCACTGCGCCCAGTAAATCATAGTCGCATCGACCAGCTCGGGGAAAATATCTCCAAGCGCTTCCGCAGAAATCAGCGAATCGCGGCCAAATGCGACTTCATATAGCCCCTGCGAAGCTGCGCTCTCGTTTCCTTCAGTGGCTGCTGCGGCAACCAGCGGGCCATTCTTCCCAATCTTGCCTGGGTCATCAACCTGCGCGAGCTTTGCCAGATACCTCATGGCATTCGCCGGCTTATCCGGCAGCGTAAGCTTATCGCGCTGGCACGAGACCAGCCGTTCGCCGGAGAGAAGAGTTACTTCATACCCATCTTCCGGACAGCGAACGGTACTGCGCTCAATAGCCATCACTGCCTCCTTGTGAGTGGGAAAGAACTATCAACAACGTAGCAGTATATCTCAAAACTTAACAGCGAGGCAATATGCTATAATTATTGTACGACGTTAAAAATATGCCGGAAACCAAAACAAAAAAAACTGAAATACACAAACTTGTCGTGGAATTTTTGGAGTATTGCGAGATCGAACGCAACCGCAGCAAACTGACTTTGCGCAATTATGGCCACTATTTAAATCGTTTTGCTGATTTTGCCGCTGCAAAGGGCGTGAATAAAGCAAGCAACATAGATTTTGAATTAGTGCGCCAATATCGCCTTTTTATTAACCGCCTTACAGATGCAGGCGGCAAAAATTTAAAAACTGTAACCCAGAATTACCACAGCATTGCGCTGCGCTCTTTTTTGAAATATCTCGCAAAACGCGACATCAAGACCTTGCCTGCGGAAAAAATTGAACTCGCCAAAGCGCCAAGCCGGCAAGTGGAATTCTTGGACCGCAATGAGTTAGATCGCCTGTTTACGGCAGTAGATCAAGAAAAAGAAGAAATTTTGCGCTTGCGCGACCGCGCAATTTTACAGACGTTATTTGCTACCGGCACCCGCGTTTCGGAATTGTGCTCGCTTCGCCGCGATCAAATTAATATAAAGAGAAGCGAGTTTACTGTGCGCGGCAAGGGCGACAAATTGCGCCTGGTTTTTTTATCACCCGAAGCAACAGCAGCATTAGACGCGTATTTAAAAAAACGCAAAGACAATTCCAAGTTTTTATTTATTGCGCATAAACAAATCGGCAAGGGCAATTCCGCGGAAAAGGAAATGGACAGTTTCGGTAAAAATGCTTCTGGCCTAACGCCGCGCACTGTGCAGCGGATCATAAAAAAATATGCGCTGATTGCCGGAATTATGAAAAAAATTTCGCCGCATACGTTGCGCCATTCTTTTGCAACTGATTTGCTGCAAAACGGTGCAGACATCAGAAGCGTGCAAAGCATGCTTGGCCACGCTTCGATCACCACAACCCAAATTTATACGCACATCACCAACCAGCAGCTGCGTGAAATCCACAAAAAATATCACAACCGCGACAAAGCTAAATAATTTCTTCGCGTTTTACAAATTTAAACTTTCCCAAAGGCAAATCGCCAAGGGAAAGCTTATTTATTCTGATGCGTTTGAGATTTTTTACTTTAAAGCCGATCGCTTCGAACATTCTGCGAACCTGGCGCTTCTTGCCTTCATGGATGACCATATAAATTTTGTTGTCGCGGACGCGGATTTTTGCCGGTTCGGTCATTTCGCGGTCACCTATTTCAATACCCTGGCGCAGCTTATCCAACTGCGCATCGCTTACCTCTTTATTCAACATTACTTCATATTCTTTATCATGTTCGAACGAAGGATGCGCAAGCTGCTGCGTTAAATCGCCGTCGTTAGTAAATAAAATAAGGCCCTCGGTGTAAAAATCAAGGCGGCCGACGCTCCACACCTTGCTTTGCAATTCTTTTGGCAATAAAGTGTAAACGCTTTTGCGCTTCTCCGGGTCAAAACGCGAAGTGATATAACCTTTCGGTTTGTTCACAGCAATATAAAAAAGCTCACTTTCGGGCTTAATGATCTTGCCGTTAAATTCTATTTCGTCTTTTGCCCGGTCAACTTTGTCGCCAATTTTCGCAACACGGCCATTGATTTTGATTTTGCCCTGCTCAATTAAAGCTTCGGCGCGGCGGCGCGAGGCAATGCCGGCGTTTGATAAAAATTTTTGCAGTCGCTCTGTAGCCATGCGCTAATTATACACTAGTTTGCTGATTTGATGCGGCAGCGAGACAGCGCACCGCTTTGAAGAAAATATGTTTTTCTGGTAAAATTTGTTAGTCTGATAAATAATATGGCCCCGTAGCTCAGTTGGATTAGAGCGAGAGCCTTCTAAGCTCTAGGTCGCAGGTTCGATCCCTGCCGGGGTCACCAAAAGGTGGCTTTGTTTTAGTTTACACCTTATCCCTTTATTTCAACTCCCGCCTCGGCTGGCACAAACTGCTCCAAGCGCTTGCGATAAAAAGACACAATTAAGGCGAGCACAAAATATGTGAAAAGCACACCAATGCAAACATAGAAAATGTAAAGGAAAATTTGCTCCATGCCGAACAGTTCCAGCATCAGCAAAATAACCAGATACAGCGCGCCGCGCGCAGCCATCCTGAATAAATTTAAATAAGTGACCGAGCCAAGCGCATCATTTTTCTTGCCGCGGTCGTAAACCGTAATTTGCAAAGGCGTGTCTGAAATAATGTCGCTTAGCGCAATCAAAAAAACTGATGCATAAACGGCCCACAAGTTCGAATAATATAAAACGCGCAAAAGCCAAATGATTACCACGCTTAAAGTGCCGGCAGCAACAAGCTGGTAAATCTTTT
>CAZLFS010000068.1:0-3825 GCA_964559005.1 uncultured Candidatus Saccharibacteria bacterium | reverse complement strand
GTGTCACGGCCGTCAGTGATCATGTGAATAAAAACTTTTTTTATGCCTTGTTCGGACGCCAAAGCAAGCAGTGCGTACAAATGTTCGTCATAACTGTGCACGCCGCCCGGGCTGACCATGCCAAGCAAATGCAACTGCGAATCGTTCTTTTTGACATAATCGCAAACTTTCAGGAAAACTGGATTTTTAAAAAAATCGCCGCTTTGAATGCTGCTGGTAATGCGCGGCAAATCTTGCGAAACGATTCTGCCTGCGCCAATATTCAAATGACCAACTTCGGAATTGCCCATCTCGCCCCAAGGTAAACCAACCAAAGGACCCGACGCTTGCAACGTAAGCGCAGGATAAATCGCGAGCAATGAATTCAAGTTTTGCAGGTTTGCTTGCGATATCGCATTGCCGCGAGATTTAGAGGCGACTCCAAACCCGTCGAGGATTAACAATATTAATTTTTTATAAGGAATCGGCATATAGACATAACAAATCATTCATGATCAATTTCTATTAATCGATTATACTTTGCTAAACGCTCGCCGCGGGAGAGAGAACCGGCTTTAATGTAGTCCGCGCCAACGGCATAAGCCAGATCTGCAATAAATGTATCTATTGTTTCTCCAGAGCGGTGCGAAACGACTACCTTATAATTGTTCTTTTGCGCAAGCTTAATTGCATCCATGCTTTCGGTTAAGGTGCCGATTTGGTTTGGTTTGATTAAAACTGCATTGGCAATACCTGCATGCAAGCCCATTTCAATGCGTTTAATGTTTGTGACGAACAAGTCGTCGCCGATGAGCATCGCCTTCCAACTAAGTTTTTCTGTAAGCATCTTCCAACCCTCAATGTCATCTTCCGCAAAGCCATCCTCAATCGAATACAAATCATGTTTGCTGACCCATTCGCTATACAGCGCAAGCAAGCGTTCGCGCGTCAGGGTGGAATTGTCCATTTTTAAATGATACTTGCCGTCTTCGGTCAAAAAAGTTGAAGCGCCGGCATCAATGCCTAATTTGAAATCTTTGCCGCTTTGATAACCTGATTTTTTGATTGCGTCATGGATCAGCGCGAAAACCTGGTTATTGCTGTCGAAATTTGGACTATAGCCGCCCTCATTGCCAACTGCCGTATTGATGCCGCGCGCCTGCAAGATTTTGCCAAGATTATGAAAAACTTCCGAGCCTTTGCGCACCATTTCCGCAATTTTTTCCTTGCGCGGAATGATTAGAAATTCCTGAATGTCCAAATTATTATCCGCATGCTCGCCGCCATTAATAATATTAAATAGCGGTACGGGCATTGCTGATTTGGTCTTGTATAATCGGGAAAGATATTTATGCAGCGGCTGGCCGTAAAATTCCGCAGCGCAGCGCGCGCATGCCAGCGAAACGCCAAGCATTGCATTTGCGCCAATTTTAGATTTGCTTTCGGTGCCATCCAATTCGCGCATCATCATATCAATTTCAGATTGATTGTTGACGTTAACCCCCTTCAGTTTCGGAGCAATCTTTTTTTCAATGTTTTGGATCGCTTTGCGCACGCCTTGGCCAAGATATCTTTTACTGTCATTGTCGCGCAACTCTAAAGCCTCGTGCTTGCCCTTGGATTTGCCGGAAGGAACGCTGGCAGTGCCGCTGAACTTATCCGAAAAAACAGTTACCTGAACTGTCGGATTGCCGCGCGAATCTAAAATTTCTATTGCTTCTATTTTTGTGATTTTCATAAGAAAAAGTACGAAGTACCTAAGTATCGGAGTGCATAAGTACTTAGTTACCTTGTACTGCTAAGGCTTTAATTCCTGGCAGCGATTCGCCTGCCAAATAATCGAGCATTGCGCTGCCGCCAGTTGAAACAAAATCGACTTGGTCAGCAACGCCAGCTTTATAAACAGCGCTAACCGTGTCGCCGCCGCCAACTAGGCCATAGCAGCTATTCTGGCATTTTGAAGCAAAAAGCTGGGCAATGCTAATTGTGCCGTGCGAGAAAGGCTTGTTTTCATAAAAACCGAGCGGGCCATTCCAAACCATTTTTTTTGCAGATTTGATATAGCTCGAAAATTCACCAATTGTTTGCGGGCCAATATCGTAAATCGACTCGTCGTCTTTCACTTCACCAGGCTTACAAACTCGAATCGCGCTGTAATCCTGCTGGGCGACCACAATATCAATTGGCATTACGATTTTTTGCTTATAATTTCGAAGTAAATCTTCGGCAAGATTAAGCTGGTCTTTTTCAGACAACGATTTGCCAATCTTCAAATCTTTAGCTGAAAAAAACAAATTTGCAATGCCGCCGCCAACTAAAATATGATCCGCGCTCTTCGCCAAATTTTTGATCGTGCCGATTTTGTCGGAAATTTTAATGCCGCCCATGATCAAAATAAACGGATGTTCGTCTTTCTTCAAAATATAATTCATTGCCTTTATTTCTTGTTCAAGGTTTAAGCCAGCATAAGCAGGCAAAAATTTCGGCAGCAGCGAAACGCTGGTTTCGTTGCGATGCGCCATGGCAAAAGCATCATTAACATAAACATCTCCAATGCTCGCGAGCTTTTTAGCAAAATCCTGGCCTAAATTTTCTTCTTCTGAATAAAAACGGATGTTTTCCAAAATGATAATATCTTTTTGCGGCGCGTTTTTCAGCAAGTCAATGTTTTCCTGCTTGCAGAGGTCGCCTCTGAAAAAAATTACATGGTGCGCTTCATACTCTGGGAAGCGCTTGTCCGCAATAACCAACTTGCGTTTCAACAAATCAGCAAGCCTTTCTGCCACGGGCAGCAGGCTCTGCTTCTGGTCCCAGCCCTTTGGCCGGCCAAGTTTGGAAATTATCATCACTTTCGCGCCGCGCTCGTGCAAATAATTGATGGTCGGCAAAGCCATTTGTATGCGATGATCATTCAAAATCTTTCCATCTTGAAAAGGCGCGTCCAAATCAGCGCGGAGCAGCACCGTTTTGCCTTGCAATTTTGTATTTTCGCGGATGTAACGCATGTTCCTCGCTGACTAATGCGAACCGACCAAAATTACTTCTTCAACTAATCTATTCGAATAGCCAAACTCGTTGTCATACCAAGCAACTACCTTTGCCAAATCACCATCAACCACTTCGGTCAACTCTAAATCAATTATGGTTGAGCTTGGGTTGCCGACAATATCCGAAGAAACAAGCGGCGCGTCGCTAACTGTAAGCTTGCCCATGAAGCGCAAAGATTTGCTGGCATCAATAAAAGCTTGGTTAATTTCTTCTTTGGTGGTTTTTTTATTTAATAATGCAACGAAATCGGAAAGCGAACCAACCGGTGTTGGCACGCGAATGGAAAGGCCGTGAAATAAGCCCTTAAGTTCAGGAATCGCTTCAGTGGCGGCAATTGTTGCGCCGGTTGAAGTCGGCACAATATTTTGCGCAGCAGCGCGCGCGCGGCGCAGATCATTGGCATGGCCGCCCGGCGGCGGGCCATCAACGAGGTTTTGCTCGGCGGTATAAGAATGAATTGTGGTCATCATCATTTTTTTGACGCCAAAATGCTCCTGCAAAACAGCTGCCACTGGCGTAATGCAGTTTGTTGTGCAAGAAGCGTTGGATATGATCGTCTCGCCGTTATATTTGTGGTCGTTCACAGATATATCAAAGGTTTTGGTCATGCCGCCATCTTTTGTCGGTGCGCTGATTATGACCTTGCGCGCGCCAGCTTTCAAATGCGCGGATGCTTTCTCATAATCAGTAAAGCGGCCGGTCGACTCAATAACAACATCAACGCCAAGCTTGCCCCATGGCAAAGCGGCTGGGTCTTTTTCCGCAATGACCTGAACTTTTTTGCCGTCAACAATTATA
>CAZLFS010000067.1:0-3968 GCA_964559005.1 uncultured Candidatus Saccharibacteria bacterium | reverse complement strand
CCCGGAGCTTCCGCAGCGGCTGCATATTTAAACAACAATGTTGGGTCAAATGATAAGCTCGTCGTTGGCTCATCATTCGAATTTTTCAATTTCAAATATTACAATCGTACCGGCCATCAACCGCTGCTGTATACCCCTGGCATTAACCACGTTTCAGAATTGCCGCATTTTTCCGGGACCGCATTATTAAATGATTCTGATTTAGTGCAAAATCTGAATGCCGGAGCGAAGCAAGGCACAACCGCATGGATGCTTTGGACCACTGGTTTTGGCGGCACCAAACCAACTGTACCGGACAACTGGGTACAAATCGATGAACAACACTGGCAAGATGTTCGTCCTTATACTGGCACTGAAATTATTCTAGACGAGTATCGGATAGAATAAAGCCGTAAAAAGAAGCCAAAAATAATGTCGCGTAGCGGCATTTTTGTTATTGACTTTTTGCCTGTCTGGCGGTATTATAGTAAGTCCCCTTACGCTTTATCAAGCTTATCGCGAAGATGATTCCGAGGTTAGGACAACGTCAACCTTTAGGAGGTTTGGATGAAACCGAATATAGGCGGTACGGGCGGATTGACGCCAACGCCGGGTGATGACCTCTACGGCCGGCTGGGGCGTAAAAAGCTGGCGCTGACCGCCGTCGCGGCTATTTTGGTGGGGGTGGTGCTCGTTATCATCATCAAGGGATTGCTTTCCACCGATGGAATTTCCGGCGGCAGAAGCGATCAACGCACGGCGGCAGCGGACTCCACAGCAGCACCGGAGCAGCGCGACACTCTCGCTGAACGCCGGCAAAGGCAGGCAGCAAAAGCACGCGCTGACAGCGCGGCGAGAGCGCACCGGCTGGCGGAAAAGGATGCTGCAGTGCACGACACGATCGTCGCACTGACCGCAAGGCTGGCAGTGGCGAAAGACACCGCGGAAATCAACAAGCTTTCTGCGGAGCTCCAAGAAAATGGGGTGTCTGAAGAGCGCCTGACGCAACTGAACTGGCGCACCGGCGTCGGCGCGGAGTGCTCGGGCTTGATTGCCGAGCTCTCGCGCAAAGATTCTTTGCCTGAAAACGGCGAAGAGCTACACGAGAATGCGAAGTCTGCTTGCGAAAGGATCCCGGACAGCACTGTCGCAGCGCAGCACGAGATCCAAGCAGACCTTGCCCTGGCCTCCTGGCACGAACACGAAGCCGCAGAAATCCGCTCACACATCAAGGGCGCGCTCAAGGCAGATCCCAAGGCTGAAGCGACAACTGTAGCTGACGGCGCACCAGCGCACCGGAAGCGCGATCGCAACAAACGCGTGGCAAGCAGATGCGTACTCGGCTGCGCGAACACCAGCAAGAAGTAGCCCAGAACAAGATTCGGTATAACGCAAAGACCATGGCAACTGCCATGGTCTTTCGTTTTGCCCGTTCAACTTTAACCTACTGATTTAACTGCAAAATATCTTGCGGCTTAATTTGTTCTACCTGATTAACATTAACTCCGGAACTGGAAATCATTGTTTTTAAAGTTGCGTAACCAAGCGCAATTGAAAATATTGTCAGCACTACGCACATAATCGCAGCATTATTGCCATCATCTTTATCACTTAGCCAAAAACGGATTGCAAAAATCAATCCTAGCGGCGGCAGACCCAAAGAAATCAAATAAGCCCAATGCTTGGAGCGCGCTGAAAGCTTGTTTTCCTCTTGCCGCTGCAAAGCGTTCATCATCAAGCCGGCAACATCAACATTTTTGTTTTCTTTCGCAAGATCGGCATAAATCTTAACTTGCTCTTCCAATTTTTTATCTGTATCAGGCATTTATTTTCCTTTTATAATTGTACCGATAAATTTGCGGCCAGCCAGGGCATTAGCCAAATTTTTTAAATTCTTGCCATTAAGCACGACCACCTCGAGTTTGAATTGCTGGGCAAATTTGCTTGCAATTGGATCAAATGGCGCATGCAAACCCGGATCCCACTTATTGCCAACTATTTTGCGGAAATTTGACCAGCTGATTTCTTCGATTTTTTTTGCACCTTTTAGTTTGGGGTTTTTGGTGTAAACGTAATCAATATTGCTTAAATTAAAAACCTGGCTTGCGCCGTAAGCGCGAGCCAAATGCACCGCATCATAATCCGTAGAAAATCCAGGGCGATAACCTGCGCCAATTATAATCGGCTCCGCAATATCCTCTGCTTCGTGCGGATTAGTAATGATGCGCGGATGCGCCAAACCGCGGAATATAGTGCGCAGCAAATGCGCATTTAGGCGCGTTGCGTGAATGCCAAGCCAATCCAAATCATCAACCGGCATTTTCTTCACAATTGCCTGGCCAGCATCGCGATATTTTCTGGCAGTGCTTCCGCCGCCAGCAACAATAATCAAGCGATGGCCGTTTTTTACTTCTTTTTCGATGAAAGCTTTAAAAGCCCTTAAATATTTAGTATCGATTTGGTCTGGAACGATAATTGAACCGCCAAGCGAGAGAATAATGGTTTTTTTGTATTTCATGATTTAAGTTTATGCGAGGGAGGGTCCTATCCGAGGCTGCCATCCGAGGGGCACCCTCGTTGTTGAGCCTAATCACACTTACTACCTTTATAACATCCATACGCGTTTTGATCAAACCGCAGATCAAAATAAACCAACTGGTTCTTTTGGTCAGGCGTTAAATTCACCCATAAAGTGTAAAAACGGTTCAAATAATCTGCTGGGTCACTATTGGTATTGAACATCACCCTAAATCCCGGCTTGGCATAAACAATCAAATCAGAGGATGCTTTGCCGGGAATTTCAAAATGGTCCAAAGGAATTAATGTTTTTTTTGCGAAATTCTGATTGATATAATCGAGGAAAGCATACTTTGTCTGATTGAGAAATTCGTCGCCGGAATTTATCGCGCTGTCTGCACTATCGATAATAATTGGGTATTTATTGGCATCACTGGCAGAAATCTGGTTGCTAACCTTGCCATCTGAATTTAAAATATAAAAATTATTGCCGTTTTGAATAGTAAATGCCGGTACGCGCGGCAAAACGTCGATTAGCAAAATGTTTGGCAGCTTCTTTTTGATCGATTGCACGCTGGTTATGGAATAATCATGTGCAAGCAGATAATCAGTAAATCCCGACTCGCTAAAAAACAAAATATTCTTTTGCGGCAGCAAATTAACATAGCTATGTTTATATTGCTGGAAATTTTCTTGCAGCTGGCCAGCAAGTGCACTATCCGCGCCAGCTACTTGCACTTCGTTGATCATCAAAAATTTAGCAAAATAAACCAGATAAACCAGCGCTGCCAAAATTAATAGCGCGATTGTTTTATGCAACCATGTTCGTAAACCGATTGCAAACAAAAACTTGCCAAAGGGATTCTCCGGCAAGGGTGCTGCGGCTCGGTGATGCGTGCGGACGGCGTTAATTTGTTTTTTATATTCCGGGTTATGAAAACGTTTTGTATCCATAATTCTATCTGGCAGTAATCGTATCTTTGCCCATATACGGCTGCAACACAGCAGGAATTGCTATGCTGCCGTCTGCCTGCTGATAATTCTCCAATATTGCAATAATCATGCGGCCAATTGCAAATGCCGTTCCATTTAGCATGTGCACGTATTCATTTTTGCCGCTTTCTTTGCTTTTATATTTGATATTTAAGCGGCGTGACTGGAAATCTGTAGTTGTGGAAGTGGAATGCGTTTCGCGATATTTTTGCTGGGAAGGAATCCAGGTTTCAATATCGTACTTGCGCGCTGCAGAATCGCCTAAATCACCGCTGCATTGCTTAATAACCTGATACGGCAGCTTCAGCTCTTGCATCAGATCTTCTTCAAGAGCAAGCAAATAATCATGTTCCTTATCGCTTTGATCCGGCGTGCTGAATGAGAACATTTCCAGCTTATCGAACTGGTGCACGCGCAAAATCCCCTTTGTATCCTTGCCGTAAGAGCCTGCTTCGCGCCTAAAACAAGCGGAGTAACCA
>CAZLFS010000066.1:0-4006 GCA_964559005.1 uncultured Candidatus Saccharibacteria bacterium | reverse complement strand
AAGTTTGGGGCGGCAAAACACGGGCGCAATCATTGGCGCTTGGCATTAAATCAAATTTCCAAATAAAAAAGATCACCTCAAAAAGGTGATCTTTTTTTAGCAATTATATTTACCAGTTTTGCTCATCCCCTGACGGTCCGTAAATCTTCGGGATCGAAATTCCTTTCATTCTCATATAAACCGTAAGCTGACCGCGATGGTGCACCAAATGGCGAATGCTAGCATCAACACTATTTTGCTTTGTATCAGTAGACAAAACCTGCTCTCCCATTTTCAAAGAAAAATCCTTTGCCAGCTCTTCATCCGTAACACTTTCCAGCGCCTTGCGCGCTTCAGCAACACATTCATCAAAATGTTTTGCCAAATCCGCTGCTGAATTGAGCTTAAAGCGCTCATACGTTGCAAAATTAATGTCTGGCTGATTAATGATTTGAGCAATCCACTGCGGGATTTCCGAAACCGTTATTGCCAAACTCTTCATCGACATTGATTTTTCCATTGGCTTAAACTCCAGCGAATCATCCGTGATTCGCTGCAAACACTTACGGGTGGCCTCAACCTCCGCATCAAGCTGGGTAAGATAAATTTGCCCAAGTGGTTTATTCATAAATCTCCTTAATATTGGCAATATATACCTTAAGCTTGTTACAATCAAGCTGCGCCGCTTTGTCAAATGAAGCAAAAGGTTGTATAATTATATTGAAATGAGTGCCAAAACCAACAGAAACGACCAAAAGAAAAAAGCAGCTTTAGGCATTTTAGCCGTAGCTGTGCTAATCGCCATTTTTTTATTTGTAAGCAGGTTTGAGAATGGCAAGCTAGTCCACCGCGCACAACCAAAAGTGCTTGGCGCTAGCACTTATTGCGGCTCTGACCTGGGCAATTCCGCGATTTGTCCAAAACCAACAGGAGTTGCGTTGCCACCAGCAGGCCAAAGCTTTGTTGACCCCACTTTTGGCAGCCAAATTATCAGGCTTACTGATGCAAACACTGCGCCAAGCGGCATCAGCCTAAATTCCAGCCCTAGCGATTCTTCCTTTAACAGCGACGGCAGCCTTTTTTACGTCATTTACAATAACGACGCAGCGCATCTTTTTTCCTTAGACCGCGCAAATAACATTGCCAGCGATTTGGGCAAATTGCCAAATGATATCAACTTTGATGGCGCGCATTGGGACGCAAACAATCCTAATGTCCTTTACACAGTTTATGATGTTAACCCATCAAAAGACATTCTCCAACTGACAATCACCTCGCGCAAACCTTTAAAAATTCAAAGAAATTCCTTATTCGGCTTTTCAAATATTGTTACGCCCAATGTCAGCCTTTCCAACCGAGTGCAAGCCAGCAATGATAACCGCTACTTTGCTTTGATGGGCAATTCTGACCCTGATGATTTTGATGATTTTGACACTGTGCTTTTTTGGGACAAGCAAACTTATAAATCTTCAATTTTTGCAATATCCGACTTAACAAATGGCTATCGCATTGATTCAATAGATTTAGATCAGTCTGGCAATTATATTGTCCTTGAAGGATCTTCGCGTTACGGTTCCACAATTGACTCGGTTTGGTTTGTGCTAAAAACTTCAGATGGAACAGTCAGCCAGCCGATCAGCGATACAGATGATTTTTACAGCACGAGCATGGCAATGGGCAGTAAAGATATGATGAATATTTATCGCTCTTCGCTGGTTTACCGCACACTTGATAATCCGAAGAGCCCTTATTCGATTTTGGATTTGCCGGCAAAAGGTGACAAAGACGATCCATACCAAAGCTATGACAAAAGCAAAGTTTACGCAGCGAACAGCGCTAATCCGTACTTCTTCCAAGGCTCCTACGTCAGCAATGCTGTCAGTAGTGATATCCTTGCTGCCGGCAATCCTTACAACGGCAATATTTTCAAAATTCCAAATTATTTGAAATTGGTTAATGATGACGGCGCAGATGTTCCTGAAATTTTCCGCTACGAAGGCACGGATTACACTAAAATAAGCGGCATCCCAAATTCGCCTGGGCAATGGTCTTATGACCAGCCAAGCGACACGCTATATGTTTGGCCGACTGATGATTATCGCGTCATGGTCAATAACCAAATTTCTGTTTTTGATTGGAGGCCAATGATGGAAGAAATTGTCCAATTTATTAATGTAAACGGCAATTGGACTTGGCGCAGGCTCGCCCACCACCATATGCAGTTTGATGGCAACCCAAGCACAACTCCGCACGCAAACCCGGATCCAACAGGAAATTATGTGCTTTTTGCCAGCAACTGGGACGGCACTCAAAAAAACCTCGACAGGAGCTCGCGTAATGATGCATTCTTGCTGGTTGTGCCGCCATTACCAACGCCAGCAAAAATTTCAGGTATCAATGTCTCGGACATCAAAACAGATAGCGCAACAATCACTTGGACCACTGACAAACCTACTGATACCTACTTGGAATACGGCTTGAATGACTCTTACGGCGATGATGAAACCGGCGATCCAATTCTGACTACAAAACATAAAATTAACTTAAATGACATTTTCTCTGATTCAACTTATCATTTTAGGATTAAAGCCACGGATTTAAACGGCATTACTGCAACCTCGGATGACCAGATTTTTGACACGCCGCCTGACGAAGAACAATAAAACACATAAACAAAAGCCCTCCCGTTTGGGAGGGCTTTTGTTTTGGAAGAATTATCTTCGCTTGCCTGGGCGGCGTACAGCCCTTGCTTTTGGCTTAGCTGCCTTGCGTGCTTTTTTCGATGCCATTTTGTTTCTTTAATGTTAATGATCTAAGATCTATTTTAATTTTAGCAAAATTCTTGCGTCGCGTCAATGATTTTTTTGAATTTTTTCCTTTAGACGCGCTCTTTTTCCTGCAAAGAATTCAAAATTGAGGCGAGTTTGATCTTCACCGCGTCATTAAAGTTGCGCGGATCAAGGCCAGTGATCTTTTTGATCTTCGATAATCTGTAAAGCAAGGTGTTGCGATGAATGCCAAGGTTCTTTGCGGTTTGAGTTAAGCTCATGTTCTCATTGAAGAACACTTCCACTGTATCAATGAGGTATTTTTCAGGCATCAATTGGGTTAAAAGGTTGCGCACGAAATTTTCCTGCCAACGCTTGTTGCCACCAGCAAGAATTGCAATCATGCCAAGGTCGTCAATGTGGTAAACATTCCGTTCCTGGTCAAAGTTCAAGCCGAGCTGCAAAGCAACTTTTGCCTCTTCATAAGCAAGAACAATGCCGTCTTTGCCGCGATAAAAATTGCCAATGCCAACCACCACTTTCTGCGTATCCGGGCCGATTTTTTCCTGCAAAAGCTTAATTAGCTCATTAGATTTCTTACGAATTTGTTCAATCATCTGCTGGCCGCGCATATTTGGCACCTCGTCAATCAGCACAACAAAAGTGTCGCTGCCAAAATATGAAACCTGAATGCCATCAGGCGTGCTAAAAAATTGCTTAAATGTTTCGTAAATCTTGCGCTTATTGCCGCTGATCTTGTTTTGGCGTTCGTCTTCGCTGGTTGGGCCGCCATCTTTAAATTGCGATTGCCAAAAGCCCGGCACGTAAATAACAGCAACGATTTTATCTTTATGTAAGCTTACTTCCAATAATTCCGCTTCATCGTATGTGCGCGGATCATCCCAAGAAAGCTTGTGGTGCAGCAAACCGAAAATAAAATTATCTTTGATGCGGTCTTTGTAAGGGACATTATCGATAACTAAAGTTTGATTAACCAAAAGGTCTGCAGTCGCCCTAATGATTGGCAAGTACTTATTGTAATTTTCCGGTTCGTCCTGAATGTAAAGCGTGCCGACAATTTCCCCGTTATGCGAAACAGGAATGATAATTCCGACGCCAAGCGGATTTTTTGTAAATGAAAAGTCCTCTTTGCCGACCTCTTCCATTTGGCCGCTTTGTGCCACTTTCTGCAGCTGCGAATAGTTCTTGCCGGTTTTTGACAAATCTGTGCTTGCAAGGACATTGCCAAAAACATCGCC
>CAZLFS010000065.1:3129-4087 GCA_964559005.1 uncultured Candidatus Saccharibacteria bacterium | reverse complement strand
ACTCGTGGTCAGGTGACGCCCAGTCGTTGCTGAGCCACAGACCGCCCTCACCGTGCTCCAGGTGGAAGACGTAAGGGCGGCCGTCACGGTCTGCTATTTTTGCTTCATTCCAAAGTAAATCCATTCACCTAAGGGCTGATTTTTGTATTTAAGCCTGTAATTAGGTGCCGCATCAGATGGGCACAGTTCTAGGCCTAATTCTTGGGCTCTGGCATAAAGCTGGTCTGTTGTTGGATATTCTAATCCCAAATCTCTTACTTTTAGTCTGATTAGGGTTATCTCTTCGGGGTTTTTCTGAACCACAAAATCTTTGCTTTGAAGCATATCCCTTGAGTAGTCTGAGATTTTTACCTTTTCTCTTTCGAATTCACGTTCCAAATCCCTTGCAGACCTTATGCCAATTTCTACATCGTCCTTTCTAATTTTGCTTTCAGGAAAAGAAGTATAAACGTGTTCGATGTTATATTTTTGGATTAACTGGAATATACCCGGTTCAAGGTCGCCAACAAAAGCTTTTGTGCTTTCATTTATTTCTTTGGCATTATGAGCAATTTGTTCTTTTGAACATTCAAGAACAACAAGCATATCCGCCTCTGTATCTCTTTTACCTCTTATCTCATCAATGCGAGGGTCACGCTCATACCCAAATCCCTCAATTGTTCCGTTAATTTCATAAAGAAAAATAAGCTCACCTTTGCTGGGCTGTTGACCCTGATTTATCTTTTTCTCTATGGAAGTCAAGAGCTTCATATCTGACGCTTTCTTCTCGTAAGTCTTGCCATCAGGAAAATCGTGCAACTTTTCAGCAACCACTGGAGCAATATATGGGTCTAGGTTCTGTTCTTCCGCAATTCCCCTAACCTCTGCAATACGCTCACCCTCCATTCTAATTGCTGCCCTCGGAATGGTTGGCTTTCCTTGCTCATCCAGCGAATAGTAAACATAAAAATCGCCACGG
>CAZLFS010000065.1:0-3119 GCA_964559005.1 uncultured Candidatus Saccharibacteria bacterium | reverse complement strand
GTGCTTTCCCCTGCTGTGCACCAGCCTGTGCCGTGAGGCTGGATAGATTTAACCAAAGGCGTATGGTCTGAACCTTGTTTGTATCTAATCCACTTACCTTCTGTGATTGTAAGGAGTTCAGTTGAAGCAGGAATAACTTTTTCCATTGCCCAAGCATAAAGCTTTGCGAAGTTTTCAGATTGTAAAAGCTTTAGAAACTTTGCTTGATCTTCTTCATCTTCTAGATTGGATGCATCTGCGTTTTGGCCCTTGTATTTCTTTTCAATGGCATCCAAAACATAAGCCAAAGCTTCCCTATTTAAGTCAGGGAACGGGTTTGTTGTTTTTTCAGTGCGCTTAGGAAATACTTTTTTATCTTTGTTGTATTCTGCAAGTCCTGTGATGTTCCTTATTGTCCAATACTTTAACCAATCTGGACATGTTGCATCTGGTGAGGCAAGATAATCTACCCATTGGTCAAGGGAGCGAGCTTGCTGCTCAACCATAGCTACAATTTCTTCAACCATTTGCTTTTGCTCATTGGGGAAATCTCGCATTACTCTTCCTGCAGCTTCTCCTGAAAGGATGCTTTTTGTTGCTTGTCTCACTTCTTGGACAGTATGTTCTGGAACATCAAGGTCGCCATGGCCTTGTTCCCGAGCCATTCGCTTTTGGCGGTCAATGTATTCGTCTGCTGCAACTTCTGGGTCTATAATATATTCCTTGTGCAAAATCTGCTTTATGGCATCTAAACCACGCTCACGCTTATCTGGGTCTTTACGCTCAACAATTTCCTTGAAACGTTCAAGGTAGTTTTGGATGCGTTCTGCGGGCTTTTGGCCTACTTTTTCACCAGTTCGCAATTCAGTGCGTTTTGCAGCGGACTCCACCTCTGGAGAGGTGTGCAAGCTGCCATATTTAGCCTTTAGAAATTCTGGATTTTCCATAAAGTTATTTTAACAAAAAACTACGCCTGCAACTACTCTGGAATGTGCGGATGTTTGCGTTTGAAAGCAATAACAGTTCCTAGCGCCAAAATCAGCATTACAACCAATAAAACAAACAGAGCGATCAGTTTGCCTAATGCCTGTAAAAAGATCGCCATAAGCCCAAAAAATGCGGCTATAAGATAAAGCGTGAACACTGTCTCTCTTTGCGAAAAGCCAATGTCCAATAATCGAAAATGGAGGTGTTTGCGGTCTGCCTTAAACGGCGAAACGCCATACCAAAGCCTGCGCGTAATTACCCAGGCAACATCAAGGATCGGAATGCCCATTACAAGCACTGCTGTTGCTATTTTCCCGCCAAGCAAAACCGATAACGTGCCAAGCAAAAAACCGAGAAAAGTACTGCCTGCTTCGCCAAGAAAAATCGAAGCGGGATTAAAATTATAAACCAGAAAACCTAAGATTGAACCGCAAAAAATGATTGCCAGGGATGCAGTGACGCTTTGGTTAATTTTTGGCGTTAACGATAAAACAAACAGCGTAAACGAAGCAATAAAAGAGATTCCTGAAGCAAGCCCATCCATGCCATCCAAGAATTTTGTCGTGTAAATCATACCCAGAATATATAAAAATATAAAAATTGCGGAAAAAGGAATGCCTAAAACCGCGAAACTCAAACTGATCGCTCCGCCGAAAGGGTTTGAAATGAAAGTTATGCCAACGCCGATTCCCGAAAGAACAACAATTAACGAAGCCAGCGCCGGAAAAATGATTTGGATTTTTGGCGGCACAACATATTTGTCATCAATGTAACCGCCAACCATTAAAATCAAGCCGCCTAAAACTAATGCCGAAAAGAATTTCTCCGGAACAATCAAATAATTAGGGTGAAATGCATTCAAATAAAAAACCAGCACCAAAACAAAGCTGGCAAATATTGCAAAACCGCCAAGCAGCGGAATTGGCGTGGTATGAATTTTGCGCGCTTCGCCAGGGCGATCAACAACGCCAAAAGTACGCGCAAACTTTTTGACCAATGGCACTAAAATTAACGAAAGCGCCAAAGCCGCAAAAAATAAGATTAGGTAATTCATGCTACTTCCTAACTTTAGGCGTGACCCAAAATTCCATATATCGGCCAAGCATTAAGCGCGTTTGCGCTTCGACAGCCGGCAAAGCGCCGAAAACAACAGAGATAATCGGCACAAAGACCCATTGCAAATACATGCTCGCAACGCGCGTCCAGCCGTACTTTGGCGGGCGCGGCGGCAATAAATACATATTTATGTAAACCGAAAAAATTAAAAACAAAGTTGCTAAAGTCATCAAGAATCTGGTCACAGCAGGCAAATTCAACGCTACTACTGTTTGGCCAAAACGGTTACCGCCTAAAACCAAGGGCAGCCAGCCTAACGCGGAAATAACAATTGAAGCAGTTGCCCAATTATAATTTCCTTCAACATATTGGTAAATTTTGTAAATCTTATCCCAAAGCGGGACTTTTGCTTTAATCAACGCTGGCATCAAAGACGGATAATATTCAACATTGTATGCCCAACGGCGCTTTTGCTTGTATTGATTAATCAAGGTTTGCTTATAGGTATCAGCCAAACATGTATCCAAAGAAATCGAAATGAACAGCGGAATAACCCGGTAATCGCCTTGGTAATGCAAATAGCATTGCCAAAAAACATAGCCATCCTCATTAACCAAATCCTTGCGCCAAAAGCCGATATCAATCAAAGCGCGCAGCGTCATTGAATGCGATGAGAAAGTGCGCAACCGATTTGGGCGTGAGCTTTCAATAAACTGCCAAAAAGTGTTGCTTACGGAAACAACGCGAATAAATGCCGGCGAATCCCAAATATTGTTATTGTAAACAGCAATCGGCTGATAGCTGGAACGGTACGGCTTTTCTGCTGTTAAAAATTCATACATCACGCGCGACAAATACTGCGGATGAACCATTGTGTCTGAATCAAAATTTGAAACAATTACCTGGTCAATGCCAATATTCATTGCTGCCAATTCCGGCAAAATGCTTTGAATGCCCCAGGAAGCATTTGCTGACTTCCCTTTTATTTCTCCGGCGAGTCCGTCCGGGTGCACTGTAACATAAAAACGGAAAAATTGGCTGCCGAACTTCTCTTTAATTTCAGCGGCGGTTTTTGCCGCTTGTTCACCAGCGCGTTC
>CAZLFS010000064.1:0-4092 GCA_964559005.1 uncultured Candidatus Saccharibacteria bacterium | reverse complement strand
AAAAATAGCGCTATCCAAAATGGCGGCAGAGCTGAAAAAGGCCAGTTAAGCAATCCACTTTTAAAAAATAAAACCTATGCCGTAGAGCAGAAATTGCTTGGTTTTGCGCTGTTTGGAAAGGCATACCGAGATAAAATTCTTGCTGAAACCGCTCCCTCGGAATTTTCAGACCCGCAAATTAAAACGGTGCTGGAAGCAATTTTTGCCCAAAAGCCCCAGGATATTGACCAATTTATCTCCAGCTTGGGCGATCTTACAGAACTTGCTAAATTGTGCCAGTTTATGGTAGAATCAGAATATCATCAATTCGATGGCACCCCTGAATTTGACAGGGATTTCCATCAGCTCTTACATGAATTTAAGAGCAACAGCACAAAAATAGAAATGCAATCAGTCATAACTCAAATGGTTTTGGCTGAACAAAAGAAAGACAAACAAAAACTAAGTGAGTTGAATAAGAGATTTTTAGAATTATCGAAGTCATTGAAAGACTTTGGAGGTTAATATTTTCCAATAATGAAAAATAAGAAGCAAAAAAAACTTAAGAAGAAGATCGCAGCAAAGCACCAAAAGATTGCGAAAAAAGCTCAAAAGAAGCACGCCAAAGCAGCTGCAAAGCCAGCTGCAAAAGCGCCGGCAAAGCCGCAGCCAAAATTGTCGGCAAAAACAGAAGCGCCAGAGCAGCATCTTGATCTGAAAAAGGCTGTAGATTATTTGCTTTCCAAGGGGTCGGAACGCGGTTTTGTTACTGAACCGGAAATTTTGCACGCGCTTCCGCACATTGAAGACGATGTCCATGGCTTGGAAGCGGTAATGGATGAATTAGATAAGCGCGGCATTGAAATTGTTGACCCTGAAATTGCAAGCATTTGGCAGCAGGCAGGAACCGCAAAAGCAACTGAAGCTGTGCCGGGCACCACGCGCGGCCGCAAGAAAAAAGATGTTCCGGACAACACTTATGACCTTGGTGACATTTATGATGATTCAATCCAAATGTATTTGCGCGAAATCGGCAAAGTGCCGTTGCTTACTGGCGCGGAAGAAATTGAACTGGCAAAGCGCATCACTAAAGGCGATGTTGCCGCGCGCAAGCGTTTAACAGAAGCAAACTTGCGTTTGGTTGTTTCAATTGCAAAAAAATATATGGGCCGCAATTTGGGCTTGCTCGATTTAATCCAAGAAGGGAACTTGGGCTTGTTCCGCGCAGTCGATAAATTTGATTGGCGCAAAGGTTACAAGTTTTCTACTTACGCAACATGGTGGATTCGCCAGGCGATCACCCGTGCTTTGGCAGACCAATCCAGGACCATCCGCATTCCGGTGCACATGGTTGAAACTTTGAATAAGTATGCCCAAGCAGAGCGCCAGTTAGTGCAGGATTTGGGCCGTGAGCCGCTGCCCGAAGAAATTGCCGCGGAAATGGGTATTGAAGTTGAAAAAGTTTATCATTTAAAAAAGATTTCGCAGGAAACCGTTTCAATTGATTCACCGGTGGGCGAGGATGAAGGCGATGTTGAATCGTCTTTAGGCGATTTTATTGTTGATGAAGACACGACCATGCCGCAGGAAGTTGCCGGCCGCCAGATTTTGCGCGAATATGTCCAGGAAATTTTGCACGATTTGGAACCGCGCGAGCAGAAAATTTTGAAAATGCGTTTTGGCTTGGAAGATGGCGTAACGCACACCTTGGAAGAAGTCGGCGAAGAGTTTGGTGTGACGCGCGAGCGCATCCGCCAAATTGAAGCCAAGGCCTTGGAGCGCATGAAAGAGCATATTAATATCAACAAGCTGCGCGACTACTAGAAAGCAAGAATACAGAAGACAGTAAAAAATCGCCTGTGGCGATTTTTTTGTATGTTTTCACTGTATTCTGTCTTCTGTATTCTAACTTTGCTTCACCAGATGCTCCAGCGCATAGTCCATAGTTGCGCCAACTTTTTTGCGCGGGTTAAAAATATCATTAGGATCAAAAATTTTTTTGGTTTCTTCGAATAATTCGTAAATGCGCGGACCGTACATCTCTTTTAAATAAGGGCTGCGGATCAGGCCATCGTTGTGTTCGCCGGTAATCGAGCCGTGGAAATTACAGACTAACGCGAATACTTCATCGCTCATCGCCTTGATGATATCTTTGGATTTCGGGTCATTAAAATCCATTAGGGGAATGATGTGAAAATTGCCGTCGCCGACATGGCCAGCAATGGTGTAAATTAGATTGTATTTGGCCAAAATCCGGTTCAGCTCCGGCAAGAATTCCGGCAAGAATTCCGGACGGACAACAATGTCATCAATGCACGGGGCAGTGCGGCGGCCTTTGGTGTGGTTGCGCAGCAAGTTAAAGCTTTCATGGCGGATAACCCAGTATTTGCTGGCTTCCTGCTCGTCATAAATAATACGTGACTTTGCGCCGAATCTTTTTAATTCTTCGTCCAGTTTTTCCATTCTAGCGTTGATCTCGTTTTCATCATTGCCTGTAAACTCCGCAAGCATCGCCAATTTTGGAAAACCACCAGTGAGCGCCATCCACATTTCCGGAATAAACTCCCAAGCCAGTTTAAGCATGTGCTTTGGCTTCATTACCTTAATCATCTCCGGAAAGAACTGCATAGCCAACTTGAAAGTATTATCATCAAAGGATTCAAAAGTTTCCGGCTTATAAGGTAAAACAATATTTACGATGTCTGCGAGATGTTTAAGGTCTTTCAAGAAAATTACAATCAGTTTGGAGTGGGTAGTGGTTGGCTCGAGGCGGAATTTTATTTTTGTGACCAGGCCGAGCGTGCCTTGCGAGCCGACAATAAGTTTTGTTAAATCGAATACGCCTTTTTCCTTATCATAAACATTCCACAAATAATAGCCCGCGGAATTTTTGGAGACATTTGGCTTGGCATCTTTTAAAATTTCGTAGTTGTCATTGATCAGCTTAAAAATTTTGCGATACAATTCACCCTCGAAATTTTGCTGCGCCAGTTTTGCATCAAGCTCTTGTTTATTCAGCGGCTTCACAATATATTCTTTGCCGTCTTCAAAAACCACACTTAATTCCATGACAAAATTTTCGATTTTGCCGTAGTGTAGCGTTTTTTCACCAGCGCCGTTGTTTGCAACCATTCCGCCAACCGCGCAAAGTTCGCGCGAAGCAGGGAACGGCGGCAGGATCAAACCTTTTTCCAAAGTCTTTTTCTCAAAATCGCGATAAAAAACGCCCGGTTCTGTAACCGCATAATTGTCGCCAAGCTCAATAAAGTGGTTAAAATATTTGTTGAATTCCAGGATAATTGAATCGTTTAGCGGCCCGCCAGACATATCCGTGCCGGCGGCGCGCGGCGTGATCGACAAATTTTTATAATTTCCCTTGTTTTCACGGGCAAAAGAAACAATTTTTTCAATATCTGAAACGTTTTTCGGGTAAACAACAACTTCCGGTTTTATTTCAAAAAGAGAGGCATCGTGGCTGAAATTACTCAAAGTTTTTTCGTCTGAAGCAATATCTCCTTCAAGATGCAGCGCTTTCAAGTCGTCAATTAGCATACCTAAAGTATACCAAATAAAAAACATCCCGGTAAACCGGGATGTTCCCTCATATGTCGATTTAAGGCAATCTCAATTTTTGTCTCTTATTGATGGTCAGTAGCCCAATGCAGGCCCAGGCAGTAACAGCCCAAACGAGCATTGCAATTAAAGTCTCAAGCTCGGGCTTTGCTAGCCCTGAAGAAGGATGGGAGCCAAATAATCCCATAAATGGAATGACTATTGGGAAGGTCAGATAATAAATAATATTTGCAAAAATATTATTATTTGACGCACCCAGGAACATAAAGATGAATCTCAATGCTAACCCGACTTCCATCATAGCTAGCCCGTATTCTATCCATTGCGAAGCGCGCTTATCGCCGTTATAAAAATCTTCTGTGTCCAATGTTTGTATTGGCACGTTCCGATTTTCAGAACTGTGGCGCGGCTCAACGCGGATAATCCTGCTGCCGATTTTTTGCACTACCGATTTGTCTGTTGGAATATATATGTCCCCCATATGCACTTCCTTCTTTCTTAATAAGCTTAAACTTTAGAGTTGTACTGAACGACCGCGAA
>CAZLFS010000063.1:3125-4096 GCA_964559005.1 uncultured Candidatus Saccharibacteria bacterium | reverse complement strand
AAGAAATTAAAATGCTTTTCCAGGTATTGATCTCACCGCGGCGCAAAGCGAAAAAGCGCGCCAGCACCAAAATTATGACAATTTTCATAAACTCCGCTGGCTGAAAGAGAAAGATTCTAAAGTTAAACCAGCGGCGCGCGCCAAGCACCAAAAAACCCACTTTAAGCACAATCAAAAGCATCAAAATAAAAATTGGGTACAAAAAGCGGCTGAAACGCGCGACTGCTTTGTAATCAAAGTATGCAAAAAAAACAAACAATCCTATTGCAAAAAATGCATACAGCAGCTGTTTGTAAAAAATACTGCGCGAGCCGTTTAAACTTGTGCTGTAAATTAAAGTCAGCCCCACTAATAACAAAAGAAAGCAGGTTACTGCCAAAATAATATCCATGTATTTGAATTTGCCAAAAAAGGAGAACATAAATTATAGGTTGAGCTTGTTGAGGATGCCATCCGAGGGGCCCATCCAAGGCTACAATCCCAGGCCCTCATCCGAGGGGCACCCTCGTTGTTGAGCGCTGTTATCGAATATTTCCGGAATCTAAAACATTTGTTTCAGCGTAAATCTCTGGCATGCTGCCAACCAAAGTCTGGATTGGCACTGGCCAATATAAATGATAAGCGCGCGTCTCCCCTGCTGTTATGGCATTGAGCACATTTTGCGTCACGGCAATAATATTATTATTTGAATCGCGCACCACCGTGCTGACAACAACGCTGCCTAAATTGTAATGGCTCTGGTTTTGGACTGTGCCATCAATTGCAAAGCCATCCGGGCTGGTTTGGTCGTGATAATTCGGGATGCCGGTGCGCAAAACTACAGTTGGAATATCCAGCCTCCTTTTCCAATCCGGATTTTTAATTTCAACGCGCACTTTTGCCGGCGCTTTATTTAACTTTCGGTTCGCGATAATCAAATACTTTTGCTGGCCAGCAAGCAAAAATGATTTGCCGCTTTGCTGGTCAATTGT
>CAZLFS010000063.1:0-3115 GCA_964559005.1 uncultured Candidatus Saccharibacteria bacterium | reverse complement strand
ACAAAATAAAAAGTATAATCGAGATTTTCCGCGGTCAGCTCTTTATTCGGATTTTTGATCAAAGCATAAGCAGCATAAGCATTGCCTTTTATGTTGATACTCTCGGCATCAAGGATGCGTACTGGCAAAGTTGCCACTGTCGGCTGGTGCACGGCAATTTGCCTTTTAGTAAAGCCGCTCATATAAATTTGGGCAGTGGTGTATTTGGCAATAAAATAAAGCGGGATAACTGTCAGCACCATGAAAAGAAGGGCAAAGCGAAAAAATGGAGTGAGGCTGTCTAAAAACTCTTTTGTTTCCAGCTCTGTTTCTTGAATGAAAACTTCAGCTTTTTCTTTTTGCAATTCGTCCATATAAGGCAATTATAACACAATCCCATGCTCGCGAGCTTCGTGTTATACTCAAATTATGAAGTTTGCGCACTTACATGTGCACAGCCATTATTCGCTTTTGGATGGCCTATCCCACATTGAACCGCTCCTGGAAAAAACCAAGGAGTTGGGCTTTGATGCCATTGCTTTAACTGATCACGGTGTGATGTACGGCGCAATTGAGTTTTACAATAAAGCGCTGGAACTTGGCATTAAGCCGATAATAGGCCTTGAGGCATACATCGCCATCCGCGAGCTTTCCGACAAGCAAGCGAAGATTGATGATGACTATTATCACATGACTTTGCTTGCTAAAAATTATCAAGGCTACAAGAACTTGATGATGCTGACAACTATTGCGCACTTGGAAGGTTTTTACTACAGGCCAAAAATTGATAAAAAAACTTTGCGCAAATATTCTGAAGGAATCATTGCGCTGTCCGGATGCCCGCGCGGGGAGATTTATCGCGCATTGAAAAATAATGATTCTGCCGGCGCGCAAAAAGCGCTTCATGAATATTTGGAAATTTTCGGCAAGGAAAACTTTTTTTTGGAAGTGCAGCGCAATGAAACCAAAGCAAGTGATAGTGCGATCAACGAAAAGGTCATCCAAGGCCTGATTGAACTCGGTAAAGAGAATAGCGTCGGCTTGGTTGCAACTGCAGACTGCCACTATATACATGCTTCTGACCAGGAAGCGCAAGATGTTTTGGTGTGCATTGGCACAGGAAAAACCATAAATGATCCGGATCGCCTGGATATGCGCGGCCCCGACCTTTCGCTTAAATCTGCGCAAGAAATGGCGGAAAAATTTGAGGATTTGCCCGAAGCTGTTGCGAACACCGTAAAAATTGCAGAAAGCTGCAATCTGGAAATTCCAATTAACCAGCGTTACTTCCCGGTTGCGCCAGTGCCAGAAGGCAAAACGCCGGAAGAATATCTTACTGAAATAACTTTTGAGCGCGCAAAAGCTTTTTACGGCAAAGATGGCGAGCTGCCCAAAGAAATTATTGAGCGTTTAAATTACGAGCTGGAAATTATCAACTTTAAAGGTTTTGCCACTTATTTCCTGGTGGTCGCTGACATTGTAAACAGCGCGCAACGCATGGGCGTGATCACAAATACCAGAGGCTCGGCAGCAGGATCAATGGTCGGCTATGTCATTGGTATTACCAATGTTGATCCGGTCTATTTCCAATTGCCGTTTGAAAGATTTTTGACGCGGCACCGCCCGACGCCGCCGGATATTGATTTGGACCTTGCGGACAATCGCCGCGATGATGTCATCA
This sequence comes from uncultured Candidatus Saccharibacteria bacterium, assembly GCA_964559005.1. Taxonomy (GTDB): domain Bacteria; phylum Patescibacteriota; class Doudnabacteria; order UBA920; family VMFF01; genus CAZLFS01. The sequence continues at coordinate 1,455 of CAZLFS010000063.1, read as the reverse complement.
AATACATTACGGAAAAATACGGCAAAGAAAAAGTCGCGCAAATCATAACTTTTGGAACAATGAAAGCGCGCGCTGCTGTGCGCGATGTTGGCCGCGCGCTGGGCATCCCCTACAGCAAGTGCGACCGCATTGCCAAAATGATTCCAATTGGCAAACAGGGCTTTGACATGACCATTGATACGGCGCTGGAAATTTCACCGGAATTCAAAGAAGTCTACAAAAAGGATCCGGAAACCAAACAAATCGTAGATATTGCAAAAAAACTCGAAGGCGGCGCACGCCACGCATCAGTGCATGCTGCTGGCATTGTTATCACGCCAACCGCGCTTACCGATTACATGCCTTTACAAAAAGAACCGGATGGCGAACGCTTAATTACGCAATACGATATGTACGCTTTGGACGTCAATGCAAACGGCAAAGCGATTGGTGCGGTGAAAATCGATTTGCTTGGCATTCGCAACCTTTCAATTCTGGAAGAAGCAATTAAAATCGTTGAGGCGCGGCACAACACCAAAATTGATATTTACAAATTGCCGCACCCGGACAAAAAAACTTTTGAAATGCTTTCCGAAGGGCATACATTTGGCGTTTTTCAGCTTGGCTCTTCAGGAATGACCCGCTACCTGAAAGAACTGCGGCCAAAAGATATTTTCGACATCATGGCGATGATAGCTTTATATCGCCCGGGACCGCTGCAATTCATCCCGGAATATATTGCGCGCGCGCACGATCCGCGGCTGGTGAAGTATCTTGATCCGATGCTGGAAAAAATTCTTGCCAGAACGCACGGGGTTTTGGTTTACCAGGACGACCTTTTGACTATCGCACATGATATTGCCGGATATTCCTGGGAAGAGGTGGATAAATTCCGCAAAGCGGTCGGCAAAAAAATCCCGGAGGAAATGGCAAAGCAGCGCGAAAAATTCGTTAAGGGCTGCGTTGAGCATTCAAAATTCTCACCCGCAAAAGCAGAAGAAATTTGGGCTTGGATCGAGCCATTTGCCGCATACGGCTTTAACAAATCGCACTCTGCTTCCTATTCCATGGTTTCCTACCAAACTGCTTACATGAAAGCGAATTACACCGTGGAATTTATGGCTGCGGTAATGACTGCGGAATCCGGCGACACTGTAAAAATCTATGAAGCTGTTGAAGAATGCAAAAAAATGGGTATTAATGTGCTTGCTCCTGATGTCAACGAATCGCTAGCGGACTTTACTGTTGTTGATGAAAAAAATATTCGCTTTGGCTTGCGCGCAATTAAAAATCTTGGCGAAGATGTCATCCGAACTATAAAATCCGAGCGCAAAGACAACGGCAAATTTAAAAACCTCAAAGATTTTGTGTTGCGCATTAGCGGCAAAAACTTCAATAAAAAATCCTGGGAAGCTTTGGTTAAATGCGGCGCGCTGGATTCTTTTGGCGAACGCAACCAGCTGCTCTTAAACACCG
>CAZLFS010000062.1:0-4128 GCA_964559005.1 uncultured Candidatus Saccharibacteria bacterium | reverse complement strand
GAGAAGAGATTTTCACAGCTTTGGCAAACGCACATATGGATGGCATTTTTAACTATGCCCGCTATATGGTTCTTGACCATGAGGAAGCAGCGGATATCGCGCAAAAAACCTTCCTCTCCTTGTATGAGAATCTTTCCAAAGTGCAGCCAGAAAGCGCAAAACCTTGGCTTTATCGAGTTGCCAGAAACAATTGCTTGGATTATTTCAAGAAAAAGAAAATGACGCCATTTTCTGACACTGAAAACCCGAATGATCTAGAGATTCCGGAATTCTATCATTCTATCGAAGAGTAGTTGGATCAAAGCATGTATCTCGACAAAATCAAAGAGCATCATTTAATGACGGGGATGCAGTTACAGTGCAGTTAAATGTAAATATCCAAACATTGTTGAAAAACAGCAGCTATGAAATAACAGATTATCTGCCAAGTGGGTTAAAGCCGCTGGTGCCAACAGCACAAAGCTTTGATTATAATTCTGGCTCTAATGGAATTTGTGTTTTGTATCCAAACCGAATCAATGACAATAAAATTTACTTCGACTACTCGCTTAATGCGACTCCTTACAATTACCTTTTGGCATGCAATAGCGCAAACACTAAAATAATTTATTATGCTCGCGTTGCAACGCCTGGAACATTTAGGGCGGATCCGGCAAGCATCAGTGAAGCACAGAATGCGGATTATATTAGTGTTTCAAAGCCGCAAATAATTAAAATCAACCCGTAAAGACAGAAACGCCTGCCAGCGAGAAATCCGAAAGGAAAGTATCGCTGGCAGTTTTGTTTGCTAAAGCAATTTGACCGGCAGCAGCACAAATGCCGGCTATCGGGAACAGAAGGCGTTTTGGAAAACCGCCTTCTTTTTGTTATAATCAAGTAAATAAGTTAATTAAAGAAACAAATGCAAAAACTAAAGCAAACATTACCTTTGTTGCTTGCATCACTGCTTTTGGCGCTGTCAGCAAATTTTGCTGCTGCAGATGACCAAGGCGGCCAACAACAGCAAAATCCGCCTGCGCAAATTCAAGGGCAGGGGCAGCAACAGCAAGATGACCAAAATGAAAATGATAATGGCGACGATAATCAAAACCAGCAGCGCCAAAAAGAGCAAGAACTGAAAAAGCAGATGCAGGAGTGCCGCAAAGAAATGCAGGCCGCGCAAAAGGATTTGCGCGCGGATTTGCGATCAAAAGAGAAAGATTTACAAAGGCAATTGACGCAATTGCGCAAAGACCAAAGAAAACAGCGCAGCCAAATTGAAAAAGATTTCCGTGCAGCAATGTCCAAAGCAGAAGATGATTTTAATGCAGCAATGGACCAGGCAGGCGATGATGAAACAGCGCAGCAAGCAGCAGAGGATGCTTTTAAGCAGGCGCGTGAAGCTGCCCAAAAGGCGCATCAAGATGCTTTGAAAGCATTGAATCAAAAATTGCAAGATGCGGTAAAGGCTTTTGCCGCTTCGCATAAAGATGCTGCAAAAAGCATTGATCCAAGCACTTTGAATATTCCGGATTCTTGTAAGAATTTAATGAAGCAAATGCAGAAGCATGGCCGCGGTCCGCGCATGACGCCGCCGCAAGGCTTTAATCAGAACCAAGGTCAAGGCGGACAAGGGCAAATGCCGGGCGGGCAGATGCCTCCTCAAGGTATGACGCCGCCACCAGGCATGTTTGTACCTCAAAGCGGCACAGCGCCAACGCCATCGCATTAATTATGGATAAAATTCAAAAATCTGAAGAAGAGTGGAAAAAAGAGCTAACGCCGGAGCAGTACAATATCATGCGCGAAAAAGGCACTGAAGCGCCTTTTACCGGCAAATATGTGCACAAGGGCGAAAAAGGCATGTTCACTTGCGTAGCATGCGGCAATGTATTGTTTGATTCAGATACGCAGTTTGATTCCGGCAGCGGCTGGCCAAGTTTTGATCAGGCTATTCCGGGCAGCATTGAAACCAGGCCAGACAATGAGCACGGCATGCAGCGCACAGAAGTGGTTTGCGCAAAGTGCGGTTCGCATCTTGGACATTTGTTTGATGATGGTCCGCCGGAAACAACCGGCTTGCGTTACTGTATAAATTCCGCAGCATTAGGATTAAATAAAAAGGAATAGTTACTGCACTATTCCTTTTTCTAATTTACTGACTTCAATCATTGCTGACGGCCGATTTGTGGTTTGGATATGGTTGCCAGTCTGGTAATCTGCTAACGCGCTTTGCAATGTAGTGGCAGCAAAACGTTGGCCATTGCCAATGCGCGTACCTGGATCATTTATAAGATATTCGTCTGTCGCAGGATCATACGCCGCAACAACAATCATATGATGCGTTGGGCCCGGTTTTGAATATCCGGGGTTATTAAGGATTTGGCCGTTAATCGGCGTAATTGCAATGTGCCCCTTCAGTAACGTATTTTTTAAATCGCCAGGTTGCAGATTATACGATACCGTTGATGGAACATTATAAACTTCTTTCATTAGCGCTGCGGTATCTGCTGCGGAAGTATCTTGATAAGCGCCAAAGCGTTTTTGTTCGTAATCAGACATTGCTGCGATTTGGTCGCGGCTTTCTTGCGGCGAAAAAGTTTTGCCAGTCGCCCATTCTGTTGCCATTAAAATACTTGCTTCTTCACATGCATCTGCAGCAATCGGATCAGACCAGCTGCTGCCGACAACCTGGTAAACAAATGGCACTGGATCTGTGTTTGCGCTGGCGACAGCCAAAGTTACGCCATTCTTATTATTCACTCTTTTTGCAATAGCAGCCCTTTTTTTATTTAAGCTAATTTTCTTATGTTTATGGGTCCTCACTGGCGCGTGTTTAATATGCGCGCGTTTGTTTGTCGCTTTTGCATGAAAAACGTACCCAGTCTTCGCAGCCGCGAAGTGCGTTTGTCCAACTAATATTAAAGATAAAATTAAAATAATTTTCCATTTCATAGACAGCCATTTTAGCCTTAATTACGCTGGTGTTGAATTGTGATTTTCGCTGAATTATTGTTATAGTTAAGGCATGGATAAAAAACAAAAAGCAACATTTGCCGGCGGCTGTTTTTGGTGCGTGGAAGCTGTTTTTAAAAGGCTGAAAGGCGTGGAATCGGTAATGTCCGGGTATGCTGGCAATGGCAAAGATAATCCAAGCTATGAAGAAGTTAGTACTGGCAATACGCCTTATGCTGAAGCAGTGCAAATAGAATTTGATCCAGAGCAGATTTCTTATCAGAAGCTGCTTGATGTCTTTTGGGCTGTGCATGATCCGACAACATTAAACAGACAGGGCGCTGATGTCGGCCCGCAATACCGTTCCGCGATTTTTTATCATGACGAAACGCAGCGCGCAGAAGCGGAAAAATCCAAAGCGGAATTAGCGCAGAGCGGCAAGTATTCCGAAACGATTGTCACGGCAATTGAGCCGCTGGCAAAGTTTTTTCCCGCAGAAGAATATCATCGCAATTTTTACGACCAAAACCGCAGTTATGGCTATTGCCGATTGGTAATTGATCCGAAAATCCAAAAGCTCTACAAAGAATTCAGGGAAGATTTAAAAGACGCGGCATGAAAAAATTAATAATTGCTTTATTGCTAATTGTTTTTATTGCCGCGAATGGCGTTTTCATCTATGCGCGAATCGCTGCGCAAGGCCCGGAACAAAATTATTTTAATGCAAGCTGGCGCGGCCGTGTTAATCATTACGCTTGGTTGCGCAATTTGTTGTCGCTGCACGACTACGGCGATGCGCAATACGATTATCTTGGGCCGAAAAACAGCCGTATCAGAATCGAAGTTGACGCAATGCAGGGTGAGCAAATTAGCGATGCGACAATGCAAAAAGTTGCTGATGAAGCCGCGGCAGTTACCAGCAAAGAGGTGGATTATAATTTTTTTAATTTAGATATCCCATACGCAAACGCAGTTACTGATGCTGACATTGATAAAATCGCGCAGCAATACAGCCGAACTTTTGGCAGTGGCGCGCAAATTCAACTATTGGTCTTAAGCGCAAAGGACGGCGAAAATAATTTGCTTGGCTTGACCTATAAGAATGCCGGAATAGTAATCTTTAATGACGCTTTGAAAAACTTCACCCAAAGCAGCCCGGATACATTTGTCAATTATCAAGCTTCGACTATTTTG
>CAZLFS010000061.1:0-4176 GCA_964559005.1 uncultured Candidatus Saccharibacteria bacterium | reverse complement strand
TAAATGCCGACAGCGCTCGTACAAGAAGCAATCGCGGCAGTGTACATGCCAAGGTGCGCATCACCGGATAACGGTAGCGCTCCCTGGCAGCAACAAAACAGCCTCGCGTCCCAAAAGGATGCGAGGCTGTTTTTTATTTTTAGATGTCTTCAAGTTCTTGGGTCGGGCCGTAAGGATTTTCAGATTCAAAAGAAAAAGTGGAATCAATAACTTCGCTGATCACTTCGCTTTTTAATTGATCCTGATAACTCTGGCGTTCGAGTTCAGCAGCTTCTGCTGCGGATTGCTTTTCAATTTTTTGCGCTTCCAAAATTTTGCGATTTATATCTTCAATATCCTGCACTTGTGAGGCGACCTTGCGCAACAAAACCTTTTCATACTCTTCAATAGCCATGATCACCAGGCTTGGATTGCCCTGCTCATCAATAACGAAAAACTTGCCGTTATCTGCTTTTGCCAGTTGTATCAAACGCTGAAGATTGTCCATGCGCCTATATTAACCTAAAAAAAGGCTAGCCACAAGACTATTGGCCTTTTCTAGCATTTATTGAGGCGCGGGCTTCAATAATACCTGCGGCAACGTTCCTCGGGACTTCGTCGTAATGGTCAAACTCCATCGCATAGTTGCCCTGGCCCTGCGTCATCGAACGCAAAGCCGTGGCGTAACCGAACATTTCCGCAAGCGGCACATAAGCATCAATAATTTTCAAATTGCCGCGATCATTCATTTCTTTAACCTGTCCGCGCTTGGAGTTTATATCTCCAATGACATCACCCATGAAGCTGTCCGGAACCGTTACTTCAACTTTCATGATTGGTTCAAGCAAGATCGGATCTGCTTTGCGCACGCCATCTTGGAATGCTTTTGAAGCAGCAATTTTGAACGCGACTTCAGATGAGTCAACTTCGTGGTATGAACCGTCGTAAACCGCGCAATGGAAATCAATCACAGGATAACCGGCAATAACTCCATTTTCTGCCGCTTCTTTAACGCCCTTTTCAATTGGCGCGATAAATTCGCGCGGAATTGTGCCGCCGACAACTTCAGATTCAAATGTAAATCCTGCGCCCGGCTCTTTTGGTTCCAAGCGGATCCAGCAATGGCCATACTGGCCTTTACCGCCTGATTGCCTGATATACTTGCCTTCTGATTCCACGGTTTTCTTGAATTTTTCTTTGTATGCAACTTGCGGCTTGCCGACATTTGCTTCCACTTTAAATTCGCGCTTCATGCGGTCAACAATAATTTCCAAGTGTAACTCGCCCATTCCTGAAATAATTGTTTGCTGGGTTTCTTCGTCTGATTTTATATGGAAAGTCGGATCTTCTTCACCGAGCTTTGCCAAAGCCATGCCCATTTTTTCCTGGTCAGCTTTAGTTTTCGGCTCGATTGCCATGGAAATAACCGGCTCTGCGAATTTAATGGATTCGAGGCGGATTGGGTGGTCAACGTCCGAAAGCGTATCCCCGGTGTAAGTGTCTTTCGGACCGACCAGCGCGGCAATGTCGCCAGCATAAACTTCTTTAACATCTTCGCGATCATTTGCCTTCATCAAAACAATACGGCCGACGCGCTCCTTATTTCCACTTCTGGTGTTAAGCACGTAAGAACCAGTGCCTAATTTGCCGGAGTAAACGCGGAAGAACGCAAGCTTGCCGACAAAAGGATCGGTCGCGATCTTAAATGCCAAGGCTGAAAACGGCTCGTCGTCAGATGGCTTTCGCTCAATTTTTTCTGCAGTTTCAACTTCGTTTTCTTTAACTTTCGGGTTAACGCCAACGACATGCTTTTTATCCAGCGGCGACGGAAGATAATCAACAACCGCATCCAACAAAGTATGGACAATAACGCCGCGGCCGTCTCCGCCGAGCACTGGAAAAATTGCGCCGGTAATTACAGCTTTGCGCAAACCGCTTTTCAATTCTGTTTCGGAAAGCTCTTCACCGCCTAGATACTTTTCCATAAGCGCGTCATCTGATTCAACTATTTTTTCAATAAGCGTGTGGCGGTACTCTTTTGCTTTTTCAACCATGTCAGCCGGGATTTCGCCTTCAACCAACTGCTTGTCATGAAAATCCGTGTAGGTGTAGGATTTCATTTTGATCAGGTCGACAACGCCGTTAATATCTTTTTCAAAACCAATTGGCAAAGCAATAGGATAAGCGTTTGGAGACAATCTTTTGTGGATTGAATCAAGCGACTTGTAAAAATCGCCGCCGGTTTGGTTAATTTTATTGATAAAGCAGATGCGCGGCACGCCGTACTTGTCTGCTTGGCGCCAAACAGTTTCAGATTGCGGTTCAACACCCATTTTGCCGTCAAAGATGACGCACGCGCCATCAAGCACTCTTAAAGAACGCTCAACTTCAACAGTGAAGTCAACGTGGCCTGGGGTGTCAATAATATTAATTTTGTGGTTTTTCCAAAAACAAGTAACAGCAGCTGCGGTAATGGTAATTCCACGCTCGCGCTCTTGTTCCATCCAGTCAGTAACGGTTTCACCTTCATGCACTGCACCAATGTTGTGCGTCACGCCGGTTTCATACAAGATACCTTCCGTAATTGTGGTTTTACCGGCATCAATGTGCGCGATAATACCAATGTTTCTAGTTTTTTCAATAGGATATTCTCGAGGCATTTATTTCCTTTAAAATTATCTTCGGCTAAATTTTGCGAAGTGCGCGAATGCTTTGTTTGCTTCTGCCATTCTGTGCGTGTCTTCGCGCTTCTTCATTGCTGCGCCCATTTTGTTATAAGCATCAATTACTTCTGCAGCAAGCTTTTCGTGCATTGGCGCGCCTTTGCGGCTTTTTGCGGCTTCAATCAGCCATTTCATGCCGAGCGCGGTCTTGCGTGGCTCAACAACTTCCATAGGCACCTGATAGTTTGCGCCGCCGATTCTACGGCCTTTAATTTCAACCAAAGGCGAAATATTTTTTAATGCCTGGTCAAAAATCTGCTGGCCGAGCACCTCTTTGCCGTCAGTTTTCATTTTTTGCTGTATAGCTTCAATTGCTTGATAGAAAATGCGCTGCGCAACTGATTTTTTGCCGCGCTCCATCAAATAGTTTATAAATTTTCCGTATTTGGCATTGCCAAATTTTGGATCTGGCTGGACTGTTGGTCGCTTTAGCGTACGTGCTTTTCTTGGCATAGCTTATCCTTTCTTTACTCCGTATTTGCTTCTTGATCTCTTTCGACCGTCAACGCCCAAGGTATCCAATTTTCCTCGGACAATGTGATAACGCACGCCTGGCAAATCCTTAACCCTGCCGCCGCGGATCATAACCACAGAGTGTTCTTGTAAGTTATGGCCAATGCCTGGAATGTAAGCGATTACTTCCATGCCATTGGTAAGGCGAACTTTAGCGACTTTGCGCAAAGCTGAATTAGGTTTTTTCGGTGTGGTTGTATAAACCTTTAAACAAACACCGCGCATAAAAGGACTTGGACGCCAGACGGTTTGTCCTTTGATAATGTTGATTCTTCGCTCCAAGGCCGGTGATTTTGATTTTGCCTTAAGCGACTTGCGCTTTTTACGCACAAGCTGATTGATTGTAGGCACTATTTTAATCCTTCTCTAGATACGTTATGTTCGCCCGTGTCGTGGGTTACTCCGCATGTAGACATTTAATGTTAAGTTGGACTATGAATGATATTTTACCAGAAACAGGAAAATTGTCAAAGGTTTTTGACAGGATAGCGGCACAGGCATAAAATAGCAAAGCGAACAAGCCAATGGAGGCAAAAATGTCGCTTGGAGCACGAGCTCATACGAGCAACGGCGCAAGACAGACCTCGCCTCTTTCGGCTCACCCGATTGAGTATGAGATCTGTCCGGCAAGTAACGGCAACAAATACCTGAAGGTCTTTGTCCGCCATTATGACGGTGATGGGCAGCCGTTCCGGTTCCTAAAAGAGCTGCGCAGATGTATTGTCAGCGCTCGGGAGGTAACCGAACTGCAAGCACGGTTTCCAGCTTACACTTTTGCGATCAGCGCCCTAGCGCAGATCCTCAAAAGCAGCAGGCTGGACGTGCGGAACATCAGTGCGGTTCAGTGGCAAAGGCACGGGCACATCGAATGGATCGAAATACCGTTCCTGGAAGCGCCTCTGCCTGAAGTCTAGACAGCCGCGCACCAAGCACAACGAAACGACCTCGCGAATGCGAGGCC
>CAZLFS010000060.1:0-4278 GCA_964559005.1 uncultured Candidatus Saccharibacteria bacterium | reverse complement strand
ATTAAATTTTACTTATTTAATCGAAATGCGGTAAACAAAATTTGGGAAATATTTTGCAAAAAATTGTGGATGATTTTAGAAACATTTTTTGAAACAAATTTAGTTGCATTTTTGTTGGATTTTATCGAAATAATTTTTTAAAAGCGGCTCTTGTAAGACAATATTTCTAATAATTAGTTTCACATTCAGGAATATAATTGGCGGTAAGCTAGGCTCTGCTCTTTTTTTGTGACCGCTTCGGCCAAAAAATTAATCCGATATTTGCATATTTGCCATCCGAGATTTTTTAAATTTACTGGCGATTTATTGCTAATATTTGTTTTCAGAATTTATAATTTTATCTGGAAAACGGCAAGCTTCCAAAATACAATACCACCACGCTCGGAGCTGGGGTTTTAACTTTGCAGATTTATAAAACCATATTCCAATGCAGAAATGTGCATATCTTGTGCGAAGTGGTTACAAACTATTGACGAACGATAAGCAAATGTAATACTATAAATATGTTAATTAAGCGATTTGAAATAAAAACACATATGTCTCAAGTTTTAAGCCAAAATACCCTGCGGATAATCGACCTTGTGAAACAGGAAGGACGAATTAATGTCTACTCCTTCATTAAGAAGCACTTTAAGAACGAATCGTACCGTAAAATCTACACCCACATCTATCAGCTGGAAAAACGCGGCTATCTGGAAAGATATAAGCACAAGGATCTGGAGTTTATCCGCGTATCAGCTAAAGGCGAAGCTGCGGTCGAAACCTTGAAGCGCGTTAAAGATGGCAAGTGGCGGATGATTATCTTTGACATCCCGGAGAGCCAGCGCACAGTGCGCGACTACCTGCGCACGAAGATCAAACAGCTTGGCTTTAAAAAATGGCAAAACAGCATCTGGGTGACGCCTTACAAATTGCCTCCGGACGTGGCTGAAGAGTTAAAACTTTTAAGCGAAAAATACTTTGTCCGGCTAATGATAATCCAGGACATCAATAATGATAAAGATTTGAAAGCGCTATTCTAAACTGCTATTCTCAAATCACTTTGTTAAGGAGATGGACCTGCAGAAAAAGCCTCGAAAATAGTCCGAGGCTTTTTAATTTGACAAGCCCTTTGCCGAAGACTAATATGAATCCAGAAGCTTAATAAATTGGTTTGGGAAGTCCGGTGTAAATCCGGCGCTGTGCCGCAACTGTGATCTGGCGCGATTCGCTATCGCCTCCGCCAGAAAGCCAGATACCATAATTACCCATTCCCGAGCAGGAAGATGTAAGAAACAAAATCTTAGCATCCCCAGCGGATGCTTTTTAATTTTATGAATCCAGAAGGGTCATCGGCAACAATTTCTGAAGAAGAGCTGCAAGAAGATCAACAAAGAATCGAAGATGATTTTGCGCGCCGCTGTGCGGATTGCGACATTGCTGCTTTCTGCGGGAGAACTCCCGAAGAGCACGCACAATTTGAAAGATATAATTATTTTTCTGATTTAGGATATGACGCAAAAGATACGGATGAACTTGCAAGAGGAATTGTTACTGAAGAAGAATTGGCAGCGCGCAACTCCCCTACTCCGGATAATGAACCAAATAGAGATACCGACGGCGAAGCACCTCCGTCACCATTTTTAGACGAAGAATTGCAACAGCGCGCAATCGAAATCCAATTTGAAAAAAACGAAATTGAGATTGATTACGATCAAGCCGCAACTGGCGAAGGCAAAATCAAAGTCGATGCGGGTGGCAAAATCGATTATTTGATGGAGATTAACGGCGAAGTTAAATCGATTTGGGACGGCTGGGTTGATGGTCCTTTCACGCGTGAACAATTTGAAAGCATCCTCCAAGAATTGCTGGATAACGACCATGTCAGAATTGAATTTGAAAACACCATCTGTTATATGGAACTTGCGGCGGATGGCGAGACCGTTACATTTACCGATTTTAACAAGAAGCAAGAACCAGAATACGAAGAAGACCCGGCTCTTTATATAGAGCAGCAGCCAACAATTGCCGATCCTCCAAGCACCGAAGCTGCAAAGCCATTGCCAGAGCCTGATTTAGATGAATTGCCTGCTTTGGTTAGGCAAAACAGGTTCAGTCATTTATTCACAGGCATTTCTTTGCGGCTTGATACGCCGGCAAAACCGGCAACACACGTTGACGAGCAACATGAACATGGCGAGGACCCGCAACACAGCGGTTTTGATCGCTTGATTCACGCTGAAATAGAAACACCTATTGTGGTTAAAACTACAGACGCGAACGGAAAGGCAGTTTCAAAAGTGATAACACCAACTGAAACGGCTGCGGATAAGCCTAGGGTTAATGTCAAATTTGAAAATCATTCAGAGCCAGTACTGCAAACTCCGCAAGAAGAAAAGCAGATCGATAACTCCGAGCGAACCGATAAGCCTGAAGCTGACGCGCAAAAAACTACTGGCATACAAAAAACTACTGGCATAACAGAAGCGGCTGCTTCGGGTCCCATCGTGCACGAAGCAACAACAGAGGTGCAAATAAATACTGCGCATAACACTGATGCCACGGAACAAACTGCGAAAACTGAACGCAGTGCAGCAAGAAGCACTAGTCCGGCAGCTCTAACGCAAACGAATTTGGAAAATTCAATTCCGGCAGCGCCCAAGCCGGACGAGCCAATCCCATCCCCTTTCACAAAGTTGCCAAATACGGATCGCCCCGAAACGGCGCCTGATATTAACATTCGCCAAAGCGAGCCGGCAAGCGAACATTTTACTTTAATAACCGACTTTGAACAATTGCGCACCGAGCCAACCCAGACAGAAAATACAGCTGCAGCAGAAATTGCGCCAGAAATCTCCAGCATTGATCGCGTAGAAATTGCGCCAAAGACTCCCGATATTGTTCATCCAGAAAGCATTGTTCATGCTGCAGAACCTGCTCCAATCAAAGCAGCCCCAGCCGAGTCGGTAAAGCTTAAGCCTGTTGCAGGATCAGAAACAATCACAATCATCGAGCAGCTTCGAAATAAGCAAAGTGCCGAAAAAAATGTCGATTATGACGCGGCCGCCCAAGAAAGAGATATTCGAATTTTAAATATCCTGGAAAGCTTCAGAACCGCTCGAAACAATATCGGTACGGCACGCGGCAGCAATCAAGTGGACGAAGACAAGGCATCAAATAACCGCTCGCCTTTCTTGCCAAGTTCAGCGGCAAAGGCTCAAATTAAGAAAGCTGCCTAACCAACTTTAAATGATTTACTTTGACCTAAAAGAAGAAGCAAAAAATAAAAGCATCGGCAATGTTGTTGGCCGCGATGTTGAGCTGCGCCGGATTGCGCGCACGGTGCGCAGGCAGTACAACAACAACATTTTGCTTGTCGGCGCAAGCGGCATTGGCAAATCCGCGTTGCTTGAAGGTTTTGCTTATCAAGTTGCTACGGGGAAGATTAGCGGCTTTGAAGACACAAATTTAATTAAGCTTGATGCCGGCAATCTGAAAAAAATATTTGATGGCACGGCAAACTCCGAAGTGGCAAGCTTTTTAAGCAATGCTTTTAAAAGCCTACCCGCTGAAACAATTGTTTTTATTGATGACTTTGAGAATGCGCTTGCTGACGGCAGGCTGCTTGAAGTGCAGAAATTTTTTGAGCCGTTTTTTGAGCGCAATGACCTGCGGCTGTTTTTAACGATATCTGAAGCACGCTACCAAAAATTGCTTGAAGAAAACGCACGCTTCTTCCAAAATTTTGAAGAGATTAAGCTCAAAGAAAATGATTTAAAAGAAACTGCGGCGATTCTTGCCGCGCTATCGCCTGCTTTTGAAAAAGAATACGGCATTAAAATTGATGCCGCACAAATTAAAAATGTTGCCGAACGCGCGCAAAAAATCCCTTCGGATAAAAAATTTCCCTTACGCGCAATTCATTTGCTGGATGAAAGCTTGGCATTTGCAAAAATTTCCGGCGACAAAAAATTAAGCAGCGCGCACATCCAAGAAATTTTCTCGGAAAAAACCGGCGTGCCTTCAACCGCGTTAAACCACAATGATGCCACGCAGCTGCAAAACCTTGAAAGCGAATTAAACAGGCACGTCATTGGCCAAAGCAAAGCAGTAACAATTGTCTCGGATGTGATCCGCCGCGGCAGGATGGGCTTGCGCAATCCAAACCGGCCAATCGGCTCATTCCTCTTTTTAGGCCCATCAGGCGTTGGCAAAACCGAACTGGCAAAAGTACTCGCGCGCATTGTTTACGGCACTGAACGCGCGTTTACGCGCATCGACATGTCCGAGTTCGCGGAA
>CAZLFS010000059.1:0-4327 GCA_964559005.1 uncultured Candidatus Saccharibacteria bacterium | reverse complement strand
AATCCATTTGATTTCGCAACAGAATGTTGGCGCAACCTTGGGCAAAGAATCAATCCAGCGCAGCGTCGTTGCTGGCATTATTGGGCTTGCGCTGATCGTATTGTTCATGATTATTTACTATCGCTTCCCGGGATTGTTGGCAGTTTTTGCTTTAGCAATTTACGGCCTGCTTACTTTTGCAATATTTAAAATCGGCATCTCAATTGCCGCAGTTATTCTTGTCGGCTTATTCTTCCTGCTGGCGCTGACCGCAAGCTGGGTTTTTGGCGTGCTTGCAATACTCTCTTACGTGGCATTGATGTTTATTGGCGGATTAAATCCCGTTACTTTAACTTTGGCTGGCATTGCCGGATTTATTTTGTCGATCGGTATGGCAGTCGACGCAAACATTTTGATTTTTGAACGCACGAAAGAAGAATTGCGTTTAGGCAAAGATGTTAAAACCGCGCTGGCAGATGGTTTTTCCCGTGCTTGGCCATCAATCCGCGATTCAAACGCTTCGTCCTTAATTACAACTTTTATTTTGTACATTTTCGGCACGCCAGCAATAAAATCCTTTGCTGTAACTTTGGCTGTTGGCATTATCATTTCATTGTTTACGGCAATTACAGTTACTGAAACTTTTCTTAAGCTCTTCGTTGGCAATAATATTTTGACGCACCCGTGGCTATTTGGCGTTTCACGCAGAAAAAACAATTTGGAAGTAAGTGGTAATCAGTAATTAGTAAATTACGCAGGCTATGTTGAACATCATCAAACATTACAAGTTCTGGTTCGTGGTTTCCGGCATAATCCTTGCTGCCGGCATTGCTTCTTTGGCTGTTTATCACCTGCGGCTAGGTATTGATTTTAAGGGTGGCACGGTTAGCCAATTGGAATTCAAACAAGCGCCTGATTACGGAAAGATTCAACAAGTTTTAAATAATGAAAAAATTGGCGGCACCCAAGTTCAACAAACTGCCAACAACGGCGTAATTATTAAAACCCAGCCAATTGATAATGACACCCACAACAAAATAAACGCTGACTTAAGGAAAGATATTGGCGATTTTACAGAAAAATCTTTTACATCTATCGGGCCGACGATCGGTAAGGAATTGAAGCAAAATGCAGTGTATGAACTGATCCTTGTTTCGCTTGGCATTGTTTTCTATATTGCTTATGCTTTCCGAAAAGTAACCAGGCCGATCACTTCTTGGAAATTCGGTTGGGCAGCAATTATTGCTTTGCTCCACGATTTGTTTGTTGTTGCGGGTATTTTCTCAATCCTCGGCCATTTCCTAGGCATTGAAGTTGATTCGCTATTTGTTACAGCGCTGCTTACTGTGCTTGGTTTTTCGGTCCACGACACAATTGTTGTTTTCGACAGAATTCGCGAGAACCTCAAAACCGAAGCTGGCCGCCCAATTGAAGAAATTGTTAACCACAGCATTAACCAAACTATCGTCCGCTCATTAAATACTTCTTTGACTGTATTGTTTGTTTTGCTGGCAATGCTTTTGTTTGGCGGCGCAACAATCAAATATTTTGTACTCGCTTTGTTTATTGGTATTATTGCCGGAACTTATTCATCGATTTTTATTGCCAGCCCAATACTTGTTTTGTGGCAAAGATGGGAAAGCAGGCGGAAGTACTAAGGTATATTTATCCCCAAGAATTTTGTTGCCAAGCAATTCGTAATTTGCTAGAATATCTTCAACGCATATGATAACCGTAGCACTAACAACTGTAACAGCATATTGGATAATTTTGTTTTTGAACTTGATTAAGACAGATCAGGCGGCTTTCGGCTATGTGAGTGCATAAACTTTTAAAGCCAAACGCCTGATCCCAAAAGATCAGGCGTTTTTCTTTTACATTCCCAGCCCAGAGGAGGGCATAATGCAGAGCGACATTGGCGGTGTTGCGATTCGCGAGATCGAAGTGCTTCCGGATACGAACATGACCCAGGTCAAGTGGGCGATGCGCCGGCTCGAGCATGACGGCTTTCGCCCTCGGCTGAAGTGCAACGGACGGAGGATGATCGTCCTTGATGCCCCGAAAGCCGGCAAAACGTTCCGTAGGATGAGCAGGGGGATGTTTGCCCCGGTTAATCCTACGGCCGAGAAAACGCAAACACCGCTGCCACCTCTCCCGCGCCCTTACGCAAGCAACTTCTACGATTGAGGTATCGATGCCAAACACGCAACCGGACGGGCCGCGTACTTCGCAGCATCATCAAGAATCGGCGGAAGCAGCTGATTACAGGCGCTGCCAAGCAGCGCTCGGGATCATGCATGTCGGTGCTGATGTGATGAACGCAGCGCGCGAGACGAACCGCAAAACCTGCAAGGATGGCCGGCGTTACCCCGCAGGCGAACCTGGATTCGTTGCAGCCAGAACCAAGGTGCTGCCAAACGGGCCAACGCTGGAATAGGTGATTGCACCATGATGCCGCTGTTTTGAAGGCTTTTCAGAGTAATCTGGAGGGCCTTCTTTTTTATCCAGAATCCTTGACCAAAAGTAAAATTTATGATATAGTGGTTTCGAAAGCAGAAAAGTTTCGATTATGGATACACACGATAAGGAAAATAAAATACTGTCTGGAATCCTAGATAAGATTATTGATAGCCAACAGTCTGTGTCTTTACAGAGTTTTGAACCTTCATTAATTGCCAGCAAAATTCTAAATTTGCTAAAGGACCGCGACCGCCAAATTCTGGCCAAAAGATTTGGCCTTTTGGGTTTTTCGCCGCGCACTTTAGAAGCCATTGGCAAAGAGCACAACTTAACCCGCGAACGTGTCCGCCAAATTGAAAAGGACTCCATTAAATTTTTGCGTTCGCGCTTAAACGACGAGCAACTCACTGATTCGATCAAATTGCTCGCGCACATTGTTAATGATTGCGGCAAGATCATAAAAGAGCTTGATTTAATCAAAATGTTAAGTTCTGAAGCTACTGAAGAAGAAAAACGCTCAATTCTTTTCTTATTGAACGTTGCAGAAGAGCTTTTGGAAATTAAAGAAAATGAAATGATGCACGCTGCCTGGGCATCAGTGACCTACAGCCATGAATTTTTCAAAGGCATTATTGATGCAGCCAAAGAGATATTAAAAGCAGAAGGCAAGCCTATTTCCGAGTTTAATTTGATTGAAAAAATCAAGCAAACCGATCTTTACAAAAATAATGAATTGGAATTAAACGACAAAGTTTTAAAAAATTACATCCAACTATCGAAAGAAGTGCAGAAAAATCCTTTTGAGGAATATGGTTTGGCAGAATGGCGCGATATTAAGCCGAAAGATGTTGGCGATAAAGCCTACATTGTCATGAAACACCATGGCAAGCCAGAACATTATTCCGCAATCACGGCTTTGATCAACAAGTACGGCTTTGATAAGCGCACGGCAAATAAAGAAAGCGTGCATAATGAATTGATAAAAGACCCGCGTTTTGTGCTTGTCGGCCGAGGCATATACGCTTTGACTGAATGGGGCTACCAGCGCGGCGTGGTTGCAGATGTTATTGCAGAAACCCTGCGCAAAGCAAACCACGCATTGAGCCGCGATGAAATTATTGATGAAGTAATGAAAAAGCGCATGGTAAAACGGAATACCGTCCTAGTGGCGCTTTCAAATAAGAAATTATTCGCAAAAGTAGGCAGAAACAAGTACGATTTAGTTAACCGTTAAAAACAAAATGGGAATTTTTGGCTTGTTAATTAGCGCG
Source organism: uncultured Candidatus Saccharibacteria bacterium (assembly GCA_964559005.1). Classification (GTDB taxonomy): domain Bacteria; phylum Patescibacteriota; class Doudnabacteria; order UBA920; family VMFF01; genus CAZLFS01. The sequence goes on along the minus strand of CAZLFS010000059.1, from coordinate 617 downwards.
TTGCAAAACATGCTTTCCGAAGCATGGTCTTTCTTTTCTAACGGCGGTTTTTTGCTGTTGGTTTTGATGTTATTGAACATTGGCTGGATCTTGTATAAGCGCAAAATCGTTGGTGACTTTATTGGCAGCATTGAATGGACTTTTTTGCATGTCAAAATCGAAAAGGAGAATGAGCAAAGCATACAGGCGGTGGACCATATGTTCGCGCAGTTCCATGCTTTGCATCAAAATTTTACTTGGGCTGAAGCTAATTTGGAAGGAAAAGTAAACCGCTGGTTTTCTTTAGAAATAGTTTCGATTGGAGGGAAAATTTCTTACATCATGCGCATTCCAAAGAATACCCTGCACCTCGTGCAAAGCGGAATTTACGCGCATTTTCCAAATGCGGAAATTACAGAAGTTAAGGATTATATGGAGCATTTGCGCCATTGGGATGCGCAAACGAGCAATTGGGATTTATGGGGCACCGAATTTTTGCAAACAAAAGATTATCCTTATCCGATTAAAACTTATCGAGAGTTTGAACATCCTGCTGCGGAAAATCCGATTATTGACCCATTGGCTGGAATGCTCGAAGCTTTAAATAAGCTTGAGCCGCACGAATTAATGGCAGTACA
>CAZLFS010000058.1:0-4357 GCA_964559005.1 uncultured Candidatus Saccharibacteria bacterium | reverse complement strand
TTTGGTAACATGGCCGATGACAATAAAGGAAATATGCTTTTCCTTGGCAAGGCGCATAATATTTTGGGTTGCAAAAGAAACCTGGGAAACGCTGCCAGCAACGCCGCTTGCCTGCTCCGAATACATTGTTTGAATCGAATCGATAATGACAATTTGCGGCTGCATCTGCTCAATCGCTGACATAATCGAAGCAACATCTGTTTCTGAAACTGCAAAAATGTCTTCGGAAGAATCAATTCTTTGGGCGCGAATCTTCAACTGGTGCAAAGACTCTTCGCCAGAAACGTAAAGAATTTTTGCCTTAACTCTCGCGGCTATTTCCAAGGCCAGTGTTGATTTGCCAACTCCCGGATCGCCGCCCAGCAAAATTAATGAGCCAAGCACAATCCCACCGCCAATAACCTCATCAAACTCCTGGATGCCCGATGTAATGCGCTTCATGAAGCGGTCATCAACGTCAGCAAGCTTTTCAACATTGGCAGGCTTCGATTTTCCCGAAATTCCCGCAAACTCCTTTTCTTCGATCAAAGTGTCCCAGCTGTTACAGGTGCTGCATTTGCCTTGCCATCTCGGAAAAACCGCGCCACAATTCGAACATCTGAAAATTATCTTTGTTTTCGTTGCCATAACCTCATTATAACAATTAGAAATTAAAAGGCTAGCGGGTCCTGATTTCTAATTACTAATTATTGAGGTATAGGAAGGGCGTAAAGATAACCATCTGCGTTCTTAAAATATAGCGTCTGATTATCCGGAGAGACTAATAAATTCGTAGCCGTTACCCGCGTTTGAGCGGAAGTAAAGATCGGCTTTTTGTCCAAAGTTGCGCTATCTAGGCTAATGTGCCAAATAACATCGCCAGTGCCGTCAGCTGAAGAAACTGCCACATACAAATTTCGGCCGGTAGAGTCAAAAGCAGCTTTGCTGACCACAGTATTTAGACCGAGGCTGGTATTGGTGCCTGCAGCAACATTCTCAATATAAAGCTGGGGAATTTTAGCAGTTGGATCAGCATAATTGAAAATAAAACTCTTGCCATCCGGCGACCAAAGCGCCGCATTATTTGTAGTTGTCTTCAGCGCAGTCAATTTGCCGTTGCTTAAATCAGCATTAAAAACAATCAAATTTAAGGTACCGTCAAGTGGCGTCGCATCTTTATAGGCTAAAACCTTATTTGCTGCAGCCAGAGGTGCGGCTTTTACATTTTCGTCCGCAGCCGGCAAATCAACAATATCCTTATAACCGGTAGAATCCGAATTCGCAATACTTAAAGTGGATTTGCCGTTGTCTGCAACCCAATCATAAACAATATGTTTTGCGTCCGGCATAAAATCAACAGAACGCAAATTTTTTGGATAGGCCAAGAATTTCTTCGTTGAACTGTTGTAATAAGTAAAAGTCTTGCCGGTTGCGCTGTCTGTCTCAAGAATAAAATCATTGCCTGTAACCGGCCAAATTGCATTATCAATTTGCGGATTTGATGGCAAAATATATTCCTGCTTTAGACCGGAGCTCAAATTTTCTTTATACAAATGGCCGTCATGCGTAAAATACCAAACTGCTTGCCCGTCATACGAAAGGATTGGCGCAATCACAGGACCATCTGAAATTTTGGCTGGCCCAACCGCTGTTTTCCCCGGCTGATTTTGGTTCTGATTCTGGTTGCCCGAATTGCCTGAATTATTGCCAGGAAGCCCACCGCCTGGATTACCCGTGCTCGCAGTATTGTCGGTGGCTGTTTGATTAGTTGTTGTCTGCGATTTCCTGGAGTTGATAATCAAAATTGAAACGACCAAAACGACAATTAATAACAACGTCCCGCCCAAAATAATTAAAGCTCTTTTATTCATAATTTTATCTTACTAATTTACACATTTCATTTACCTGGCCTAAGGAATCGCTAAATAAAGAACCAATTTTTATTCCCCAACTGGAGAAAAGTCCATTACATACAGAATAAGCGAAGGCCATGATTACGACAAGCACCATAAACCAATAAACTATGCTGAAGGCTACGATTGAAATGGTTCTGATTTTTGAGAAGTAATGCCATTTTGGATTGTCTTTTTTAAAAAAGCCGATCACTAAATATAAATCCAGCAATGGCACTGCGTATAATCCGCCCGGGAAAATTTCCCACATTGAGTAATAGAGAAATTCCAGAATCCAGGCAGAGCCAAAGCTTTTGATCGCATTTTTCAAATCTCCGCCAAGCTGCTTTGCAAGTGCTATTGCGCTTTGCGCAAAGTTAGGCGCAGCAGCTGCGCTGGCATTTGGCTTTCGTTCTTCTGCAGATGTCGGCATCTGAAGTTCGGGCACGTTAAGCCTCCACCACTTCGTCTTTTGCTTGTTGCAGCTCTAAAAGCTGTTTCGGATCTGTAGTAATAATCTGGTCTTCAACGTAGGAAGCGTAAATCTTTATTGCCGCATGCTTTAAGCCGGCAAAGAAAATCCCTTCGCCAACTTCGCTCTCCAACAGCAAATATTTCTCGCCTTCGGTCAAAAAGAATGTTTCCGCAATAATATCGATTGCAGCTGGCGACTGCTTCAGCAAAAGCTGAATTGAAGAGTTGGTCACAATTGGCTTGCCGTAAGGGCTGCCCATAAAATCGGCAACGTCCTGGGTAATAGTTGTTAAGCCAAGGTAATATTTGCGCGCGCGCTTGGCAATGCCAAACACGAAACGCGCCGAATCTTCAAACTGCATTAAAATCCAAGCTTCATCAAGCACCAAAATTCTCTTTTTCAAAGAGGATCGGACGACGTTCCAAATGTGGCCAAGGATAACGAACATTGCGATCGGACGCAGCGAATCTTCTAGATCACGAATGGAGAAGATAATCAGCTGGTTATTTAGGACAATGTTTGTTTTCTGGTTGAAAATTCCGGAGAAAGTGCCATCCGTAAATTTAGAAAGTCGCTGTGCCAAAGACTCCGCGCCAACCATTCCGGACAAAATTTCCACCAAATCTGACATTGTCGGCGCATCGATGTTGCGAAAATCGCTATTTTCGGTAATGTCTTTTTTCGCGTAAGTTTGCCAAAGCGCTTTGTCCATCAACGCTTCTTCTGCAGGCGAAAGCTTGCCAAGCATCAAATTCATTAAGCCAAGCAAGCCGATAATCGCGCTGCGCAAAATATCAGCGTTATCTTCGCCTTCAATCGGCAAAGGCAAATCAAAAGGATTAATGCGCGACTCTGAATTCAAAGAAACGTTCAAATAAGAGCCGCCAACTGCTTCTGCTAAATGTTTATATTCGTTTTCCGGGTCAATAATGATTACTTCCACGCCCATCATCATGCTGCGCAAAACTTCAAGCTTTACTGCGTAAGATTTGCCGGCTCCGGATTTTGCAAAAACAACCGTATTTGCGTTTTCCATTTGGAAACGGTCAAAAATAATCAAACTGTTGTTGTGGCGATTAATGCCGTACAAAATGCCATCGTTAGATGTCAGTTCCGAAGAAACAAACGGAAATGTTGTTGAAAGCGGCGAAGTGTTCATGTTTGTCGAAACATTAATTTCATCCAAAGCCAAAGGCAAAGTTGAATTCAGGCCAGCATTAGCCTGCATGATTGCCGGCTTGGTAACGACTAATTTTGCAGCCAACGAACTTTCTAAAATCGACGAATACTTGTCCAACTCCTCCATGTCATTGGCATAAATCGTGAAATATAAGCCGAACTTGAAAAACTTTTCAGTGCCCTGCTGGAGCTGGTCGCGCAAAAATTCCACGTCTTTATATGCGGTTTCCAGGATCGGATCGCGGACATTGCCTTTTTCTTGGTTGATAGTCATTTGCGAGCCAAGCTGGCCGACTTTCGAGCGCAGTTTTTTCAAAATATCCGCAGAATCAACCGGATAAATAAACATCGACATATCTAGCGGCGTTTCAAGGCTAATGATATCCGAAAGCCAATCAGTAGAAAGATAGCGCGGATACGCCAAGACAAAGAATGTCCGGCCAAATTTGCCATTCAGCTCAAAACTGGAATTGTTGAAATTCAAAGCTGCCGGCGCAATAACATCTTTCAAAGAAGTCAGCCCTTCGCGATACTCTTTTTCCACTTTCAAAATCTCTTGCTCGGTTTGCAAACTTTGGCTTTGGCTGGCAATCTTCTGCTTTTTATTTTCCAGTTCTTGCCTGGTTGGCGGGACAATTAAAGACATTACTTTTGCGTTAATCTTATATCACCTAATTTTTGGGTATCAATTAATGAGCCAGCATCAAAATTATAGGAATTGTACAGCAGCTCAATAATTTCTTCGGTTTTGAGCGGAATCGATTTCAAGCCCAAGCCAGAAAGACCGCCAATGACAGTGTTCACTTTCTGGTCTAATTTCTCGCGCTCTGAT
>CAZLFS010000057.1:0-4387 GCA_964559005.1 uncultured Candidatus Saccharibacteria bacterium | reverse complement strand
TTCCTTTTCCGCGCATCAAATACCAGGATGCAATGGACACGTATGGTTCGGATAAACCGGATTTGCGCTTTGAAATGAAATTGCAGGATATCAGCGAGCTTGTTGCGGATTGCGGCTTTTCAGTTTTTGCCGATGCTGTGAAAAATGGAGGCGTGGTTAAAGCCATTGTTGCTAATGGCGCAGCAGAATTTTCCCGCTCGCAAATTGACGAACTGACTGAAGTTGCCAAGCAAGAAGGCGCAAAAGGTTTGGCTTACATTGTCCTTGCAGAAGATGGCGTGAAATCGCCAATTACTAAATTCCTTGGCGATGAGCTGACGCAAAAAGTTATCAAACATGTTCGCGCTGAAACCGGCGATATTATTTTCTTTGGCGCTGACAAGCGCGAGGCAGTTAATAAGGTGCTTGGAAAAATCCGAAATGTTTTGGGTGATTCATTGGGCTTGAAAGACCCGAACCTGATGGCCTGGGCATGGATTTATGAATTCCCGATGTACTCTTGGAATGAAATCGAAAAGAAAATTGATTTTGAGCACAATCCATTCTCGCGCCCGCGCGGCGGCTTGGAAGCGCTCAACACTAAAGATCCGACAGAAATTATTGCCGAGCAGTACGACCTTGTGGCCAATGGTTACGAGCTGTCCTCTGGCGCAGAGCGCAACTCTGATCCGGAAACAATGTACCGCGCCTTTGAAATTGCCGGCTATTCCCGCGCAGAAGTGGATGCAAAATTTGGCCACATGATTGAAGCGTTTTCTTACGGTGCACCGCCGCATGCAGGCAATGCTCCAGGAATTGACCGCATTTTTATGGTTTTAAACGATGAACCGAACATCCGCGAAGTTATCGCCTTTCCAAAAAATGGCCGCGCAGAGGACGTTATGCTTGGCGCGCCTTCAGAAGTTAGCGAAAAGCAGCTGAAAGAAGTGCATATCAAACTTGATTTGCCGAAGAAAACAAACAGCAAGTAGCCAATTCGCTACAACTAATTAATGAAAATAAAAGTACAACAATTCGACGGACCGCTTGATCTGTTGCTGCAATTGATTGAGCAGCAAAAAATGGATATTACCCAAATTGCGCTTGCTTCGGTAACCGAGCAGTTTTTGAAGTACATCAAAGAGTTGGAAACGATTGATCCGACTAATCTTGCCGATTACCTTTCTGTTGCCGCAAAACTTTTGGTGATCAAGTCAAAATCAATATTGCCTACTTTAGAATTCGACAAAGAGGAAGAAGAAATTGCGATCGATCTTGAAGCAAAACTTTTGCTTTATAAGCAGTTCAAAGAGGCGGCAAAATTTCTGCGCAAACTCGATAATAAGCGCAAACAATCTTTCATCCATGAAATTGCTTTCCAAGAAAAAATTTCCTTTTATCCTGATCCGGAAACAGATGCCGCGACTTTGCACAATGCGATAGTCCGGGTCCTGCAAGGCTTGGAAGAAATAAACAGTTTGCCAAAAGCAACAGTTAAAAAAGCGATTTCGATCCAGGAAAAAATCAATTCCCTGCAAAATTTGATCGGTGACCAAATTGAAACCAAAATGTCAGACCTGATCAGCAAAGCAAAAGACAAAACTGAAGTTATTGTAACTTTTCTAGCTTTGCTTGAACTGATTAAGCAAAGGATCCTAACTGTAGAGCAAGAACAAATTTTTGCTGATATAATTATTAAGAAGAACGCAGGATAGCTTGTAAGAAATGGAAAAACTGGAAAACAAAATTGAGGCAATATTATTTGTTGCGAATAAGCCGCTTTCAGCAGAATATCTTGCCAAGCAGCTTGAGGAAGAGCCAGGTGCAATTCTAAAAGCCTTGGAAGGTTTAGCTTCCAAACATAATGACACGGGCATTATCCTGCTCGAATCGAAAGGCTTATGGCAATTTGCCACGAATTCAAAATACAGCGCTGAAGTTAAAAACTTCTTAAATGCAGAGCTGCGCGAAAAGTTAACCGATGCCACTATTGAAACTTTGGCAATTATTGCCTATCGCCAGCCGATTTCGCGCGCTGAAATTGAAGCGATTCGCGGCGTTAATTGCCAATATTCGCTGCGCCACTTGCTGATTCGCGGGCTTATTCAAAAAGTGCCAAACCCAAACGACGCACGGCAAAATCTCTACGAAACAACATTGGAATTTTTGCAGCACATGGGCATTTCTTCAGTAAAAGAATTGCCGGAATTTGAAACTTTGGTTGAAAAAATTAAACTGCCGGAATCGCCGCAAGCAACAGAGCCTGCGGAAGATTCTGAAACTTCAGAAAGCGCGGAATAAAAATATATAAAGGTTAAACTTATTTTTGCGCAAGCAGCGCCGCGCCGACAGCGCCGGCAAATTCTTTTAGCTCCGAAAGTACGATCGGAGTATTTTTTGCGTGCGGCGCCAAAACATATTTTTTTACAGCTTTCTTTATTTCAGGAACGATTAAACGCGCGTGGTTATCAGCTATGCCGCCAGCAAGCAATAAAATTTCCGGATTTAAAATATTAATTAAATTCGCAGCGGCAAATCCCAAATATTTGCCGATATTTTTATACTCGGAGGCACTTTTGCGGCGGATGGTTTTGCCGCCAGCAAAATGCTCCAATTCTTTTGCGCCCTCAATGAGCATATGCCCGATCTCGCCCGCTGCGCCATCGCCATAATATAATTTCCGCTCTATCGCAATTGCCCCGCCAATGCCAGTGCCTGCAGCAATCAAAACAACATTCTTGCAGCCGCGCGCAGCGCCCCAAATCATTTCTGCGAGCAAAATACATTTCGCATCATTATCAATTTCGATTTTCTGGTTAAAATTTTGCAAGAATCCGGCAATATCATAACCGTCCATGAATTTCAAATTCGGCAAATGGATTATTTTTCCGCGCTGGTAATCGACCAGGCCCGGCAATGCCAAACCGAGGCCATCTGCTGGACCAAGCTCAACAATGATTTCTTCCAACAAAGCCAAAAAATCTTTTTTGTTTTTCGGCGTTTCCAAGCGCAAAGAGCGCAAGCTTTCGCCGCCTTCAATTAACACTGCGCTGATTTTTGTCCCACCAACATCAATGCCAAGTGTGCGCATAAATTTATTTCAAAATATTTTTTGCCTCCTGCAGAAATTCTGGATGGCCTTTTGTTGCTGCCCAATACCAATACTCCACGCCCCACAAATACGTTGTGCCAAAACCGGAGTCATGCGCAAACTGGACGTTTTGAGTGAGCTGTCCTGGCGGCAAAGTAATTGCCATTTCATCGAAAGAGGTGTTGATCATGCCTTTGGTTGTCCACGGCTCTGCCTGCAATTCAATATTAATAATTGGCTTGTTCGGATAAAACAAATGCACAAAACCGCGCTTGATCCTGAAAAATATCGGCGGCCAATGATAATTAATGTAGCGATGAAAACTGTCCGCGTAAACCTTGCGGTACAATGTGCTGCCGAAAACATCGCCGCGCTTTGCTGCCCGGACCCAAACAGACAGTTCCCCGCTGTCAGTGGTCAAAATAGCGTGCTGCGGATCAAGCGACCGCACTAAAGCAATCTCCTGATCCAGATAATCGACATTGTCATACGCTGGGCACTTGCCAAACCTGGTCAAGAACGGCTCGTTTTCTACTTGCCACATTTGTAAAGCTGGGTTGTTTTTATAGCGGTTAACAACCAAGGTAATTTCATCGCTTAAATATTGCTGGCGCTGGTCCCAGGAATAATTTTGCGTCCAATCAGGGATATGGCATTCTGGCCAACCCGGCACTCTGCGGCCCACTACCAAAATAACATGAGCGTTTTGCTGCTGCGCCAAAGACATCTCATAATCCAGTTCGGAAAAATTAAACTCGCCTTTTTGCGGCTCAATCTTGTCGTAGTAAACAGGCAAGCGGACGTATTTGATGTTTAAATCAGTGAAAATGTTTTGATATGTCTTGCGCCAATCCAAACCAAGCGCCTGCGCATACGGATACTGGTAAGTAACGCCGTAGACGTATGGCGGACTGGCTTTACTTTCAAACAGCGAAAGCGCAATCAGTGCGATAAAAAATGCCGCGCAAAAAGCAAGAATATATAAACAATCCTTAAAAAAGGCTTTGTGGCGCGCTAAAAAATTTTTACTCTTTTTTTTCATTAAATTTTATGAGAGCTAGAGGGTTTTGTAAAATTTTTTCTGCGAGTCCTGCTCCCCCGAAGCAGAAAAAATTTTACAAAACCCTCTGTCACATCATTTATGTAATAAAATCAAACCTATAAAAATAATTAAGATCGCAAAAACTTTAGGTAGAATATATTCCTGTTTGAGATTTTCTCGCAAAATTCTCGGCACAAATTTTGTAATTGATACCGCAAGCAGGAAAATGACGATGTACTCGATTCCCTGCAGCGCGTTAACCAGCGCCGGATTCC
>CAZLFS010000056.1:2800-4463 GCA_964559005.1 uncultured Candidatus Saccharibacteria bacterium | reverse complement strand
AATCATGGGCATTAAACGAGTAAGCAAGCCAGGACAGCGCATTTATGTGCCCATGGATAAAATCCCACGTTCAAACGGCGGTTTGGGCATTACAATTTTGTCCACCTCGCGCGGTTTGATGACTGATAAGGAAGCACGCAAAGAGAAATATGGCGGAGAAGTAATTTGCCAGGTTTGGTAAAGGAGCAATATGTCACGTATCGGCAAAAAGCCAGTCACAATTCCAAACGGTGTCAAAGCAGAATTAAAAGATCTCGCTTTAAATATTAATGGGCCAAAAGGATCATTGGTGGTTTTGCTGCATCCTAAAGTCCAGGTTAAAATTGAAAATAACGAAATTACGGTTGATATTGCGCACAAAGAGAATAAATTTGAAAAATCGCTTTGGGGCTTAACAAGGTCTTTGATTAATAATGCTGTTACCGGCGTTGTTTCCGGATATGAAAAGAAACTCGAAATTAACGGCGTCGGTTACAGAGGTTCAGTTGCTGGCAAAACAATTACTTTGTCACTCGGCTTTTCTCACCCAGTAATCGTAGAAGTTCCGGATGGCTTAAGCGCTGCAATTGAAAAAAATGTCATTACAATTACAGGCATTGATAAGCAGCTTGTCGGAGAATTTGCCGCAAAGATCCGAGCATTGAAAAAGCCAGAGCCTTATAAGGGCAAAGGCATTAAATATGCTGACGAAGTTGTACGCAGAAAAGCAGGAAAAGTTGTTAAAGCAGTTGGAGGAGGCAAATAAGTACGAAGTTAATTAATACATTATGAAAACCACAGTCCTAAAACAATTAAAGCGTATTCGCAGGCACAAGCGCGTTCGCGCAAAAATCACTGGCTTATCGCAACGCCCGCGTTTGGTTGTTTTCCGTGCGAATCAGCACATTTACGCACAAATCATTGATGATGCAACACAAAAAACTTTAGCCCAGGCATCCAGTTTGGAATTAAAGTCCAAAGGGAAGAAATCCGAAAAAGCTGCAGAAGTCGGCCAATTGATTGCTAAGAAAGCGCAAGAGAAGAAGGTTGAAAGTGTTGTTTTTGACCGCGGCGGTTATAAATACCACGGCCGAGTAAAAGCATTAGCTGATGCTGCCCGCGAAGCAGGATTGAAATTTTAAGGAAATATATGGCAAAAGATAATCGAAGAGAACGTCAATCAAAAGAAATGGTAAAGCGTGATTTTGACCAGAAAGTGGTTGAGATCAAGCGTGTTACTCGTGTTGTTGCCGGCGGCAAAAGAATGCGTTTCCGTGCGCTGGTTGTTATTGGCGACCGCAAAGGCAAGGTTGGCATGGGCCTGCGCAAAGGCGTTGATGTCGCCGAAGCCGTAAACAAGGCCGTAAATGCAGCGAAGAAGAACATGGTTACTGTGCCTTTGGTAAACGAAACCATTCCGCATCAAGTAAAATTGAAGTACAAATCAAGCAGAATTCTATTATTGCCAGCAAGCCCAGGCACCGGCATTATTGCTGGCGGCGCATTGCGCAGCGTTTTGGATTTGGCTGGTGTGAAAAACATTTTATCAAAAATGCTCGGTTCGTCCAATAAGGTGAATAATGTCAAAGCAGTTTTCGAAGCATTTAAATCAATGAAAAGCCGCGAAGAGCTTAAAAAGATTCGCCAGGCCGCATAATTACGTTTATGATCAAATTACACACTC
>CAZLFS010000056.1:0-2790 GCA_964559005.1 uncultured Candidatus Saccharibacteria bacterium | reverse complement strand
AATTACAAAGGTTCACGCGCACGCCGCAAAGTAGTTGGCCGCGGGCTTGGTTCTGGCCACGGCACGTATTCTGGCCGAGGCGCAAAAGGGCAAAATGCCCGCAAGAGCGGCGGAGTTCGCCCAGGTTTTGAAGGCGGCCGCCAGCCGCTGATTCGCCAATTGCCAAAGTTGCGCGGATTCAAATCACCGCACCAAAAAGCAATTGCGGTGCCTTTAAATAAATTAAACAAACTAAAAGACGGCGATACCGTTACAGTTGAAACTTTGCTTGCAAGCAAAATCATCCGCTTTGAAGGCCCGGTTAAAATTTTAGGCGGCGGCGAACTGAAAAGAAAATTACAGATCAAAGTGCCGGTTTCGCAAAATGCCAAAGCGGCAATTGAAAAATCAGGCAGCGTAATCACCTAGAATAAAGAATACAGAATAAAGTTTGGACCCATTCTGTATTCTAAATGCTGTATTCTAACTTTATGAATAAACTAGCACTAATTTGGAAAACCAAGGATCTCCGTAACAAGATTTTGATTATGGTTGGTCTTTTAATTTTGACTCGCGTCCTCGCGCACGTGCCAATTCCGGGCTTGAACTCCATTAATTTGCGCTCTTTTTTCAACCGCAACCAATTCTTTAATTTATTAGATATCTTTTCTGGCGGCGGCCTGGCAACAATGTCTTTGGCAATGCTTGGCGTTGGTCCGTACATAACCGCATCGATTATCATGCAGCTGTTAACGACTTTAATTCCGCGACTTTCTGAAATGCAAAAGGAAGAAGGCGAGCAGGGCAGAGAAAAGATTAATCAGTACACGCGCTATTTGACTGTGCCGCTGGCAATGCTGCAGGCTTTTGGCACGATCCGCTTGCTGCAATCCGGCGCGAACGGCCCAGCAGTTTTGCCGCCGTTTACCGGTTTCCAGTGGTTTATCACTTTAGCTGCAGTAAGCGTCGGCACAATGATTTTAGTTTGGCTTGGCGAGCTTGTTACTGAATATGGCATTGGCAATGGAATTTCTTTAATAATTTTTGCCGGCATTGTTGCGCGCTTGCCACAAGTTGTGCAGCAAGCAGTTGCTGTTTATGACCCGACAAAAATCACTGAATACGTCGGTTTTGCTTTGCTCGCTTTAATAGTGATTGCCGGCGTTGTTTATGTCACAGAAGCGCAGCGCAATATCCCGGTATCTTATGCAAAACATGTCCGCGGCAATAAAACCTATGGCGGCGTCAATACGCATTTGCCGTTAAGAGTAAACCAGGCTGGCGTGATTCCGATCATTTTTGCAATTTCTGTAATGCTGTTTCCTACGCTGATTGCAAATTTCTTCACTTCCGCGCGCACGCACTTCCTTGCTAATCTCGCAGAAAAAACTTTAAATCTTTTCCGCGACCGAACTTTTTATGCTGTTTTGTATTTCATTTTGGTCGTTGCCTTTACTTATATGTACACTGCAATTGTTTTTAATCCGGATGAAATTGCTGAAAATGTGCAAAAGAACGGCGGATTTATTCCAGGCTTGCGTCCAGGCAAACAAACTGCTGATTACCTTTATAAAATTATGAACCGCGTCACAACTTTTGGCGCGCTGTTTCTGGGGTTAATCGCGGTTTTGCCTTACATCATGCAGTCGTTCACAAATTCGCAAACGCTTTCGATTGGCGGCACTGGCCTTTTAATCGTTGTTGCCGTTATTATTGAAACGATCAAAAATATTGAAGCGCAGCTGGTTATGCGCGATTACGAAACTTTTTAAGCAGTATCTTTTAAAAGCCTTCCGGCATCGGCCGGAAGGCTTTTTTGACAAAAGAATTTATTAGCATTAAATTGTATATACACCAGAAGTTTCGGTGTTGCGTGTTTGAAAGGAGGATGTGGATCCGAGTCCAACCGCTGCTGGGCTCTATCGCTGCTGACGCCTAACTGGACGGGGCGGCTTCAGTCACCGAGTTTTCAGCATGTGTTTACTCGAGATCCACTACGGGCTGGCGACGAGACTGTCCAGCCCGGTATGCGATGGCGTTGTGGCTATGCCAGAGCGTATGCAGGGAGTTGCCCATTGGTGGCTCAAGGAAGCGGATTAGACACCCGTTTACCTCGCCTTTCTGGCAACCGCACTACCCGGGTCTGACAGAAGTTTGTCAGGCCCGGTTTTCATTTTATGTTGATTTTAGCCCTTTAAAACCTTATACTTATAGCATTATGGCAAACCAACTTCCAAGCACTGTCATTTTTATCGGTCCGCAAGGGTCGGGCAAAGGCACCCAGGCAAAAGTGCTTGGCGAAAAATATAATGCGGAATATGTTGAAACCGGGGCAATGCTGCGCGAAATCACCACGCAGGATTCGGACTTTGGCAGATACGTCAAAGGCTTGATTGACCATGGCAATTTAGTCAGTGATGATGACATTGAAAAAATCCTTGAAGGCAAACTGCATTTGACGCCGCTTTCAAAAGCAATTATTTTTGATGGCATTCCGCGCCGTGTTTCGCAAGCCGCATTTTTGATGCGCCAGTTGCGCGCAGTCGGCCGCAATGAAGTTGCCACTATATATATTCCGGTTTCGCGCGAAGTTAGTGTGCAGCGCTTGCTTGCCAGGCGCATTTGCGAAAAATGCAAAACGCCGGCAATTTGGAACGGCGATCCAAACCAGGTTTGCGCGCGCTGCGGCGGAAAATTAATTCAGCGCGCAGATGACCAGGACCAGGAAAGAATCAACCGCCGTTTGGATCAATATGAAGCAGACACTGTGCCAGTGATTGATTACCTGAAAGAGCACACCCAATTTTTTGA
>CAZLFS010000055.1:0-4609 GCA_964559005.1 uncultured Candidatus Saccharibacteria bacterium | reverse complement strand
GAGTCCCTGAAATGAGCATGGCAACAGTCGGGCAGGTTTCAAATATTGATTGGGAAAATGTCAGAATCGGAAAAGCAGGCCGCAAGCGCTTAATGGGTTGGCGACCAACTGTCCGTGGTAAAGCAATGAACCCGGTGGATCACCCACACGGCGGCGGTGAAGGCCATAACCCAATTGGTATGAAATATCCAAAGACTCCATGGGGCAAGCATGCGCTTGGTGTTAAGACTCGATTAAAGAAGAAAGCAAGCGGCAAATTTATAATTAAACGCCGAAGCAAATAATTATGTCACGCTCACTCAAAAAAGGCCCATACATTGACCAAAGAATCCTTAAGCGCATTCAAGCTGCAAAGCCTGGCACACGTTTTAAGACTTGGTCACGCGAATCTACTATTTTTCCCGAAATGGTTGGCTTAACTTTTGAAGTGCACAACGGCAAAACCCACATTCCAGTATTGATTTCAGAAAACATGGTTGGCCACAAGCTTGGTGAATTTGCTCCAACACGTAAATTCTTAAGACACGGCGGCAAGATGGCTAAAGAACAAGAAGCAGCAGCACAAGCAGCAGAAAAGGCAAAATTACAAGCCGCTAAAGAACCAGAAAAGAAATAACATATGGCGCAAGTAGCAACAAAACAGAATAAGACCGCTGAAGCGCACGCACGCTACCTTCGAGTTAGCCCGCGTAAAATGCGCTTGGTTACTAATTTGGTAAAAGGCATGTATGCTGATGAAGCATTAACGCAATTGCAGTTTACAAATAAGAAAGCAGCGCGCTACGTTTATAAATTGATTCAGTCTGCAGTAGCAAACGCGTCGAACAATTTCAAAATGAACAAGGACGCGCTGGTTATTAAAAGTATCACTTGCGATGCTGGCCCAAAGCTAAAGCGTTTTATGCCTCGCGCGCAGGGACGTGCTACTCCAGTGCGCAAGCCGTTGAGCCATATCCACGTTATTCTCGAGGAAAAGCAGAACGCGAAACGCAGAAAGAAATTCACAGCGCCGCAAGCAGCAAAACAGGAAAGCGCAAAGGCCGTTGAACCGGAATCAGCAGATAAGGAAGAAGGCAAGCAGCAAAACATCCGCAGCCAAGTAGATAAAACTGAACAGCAAACTAAGGCTAATAAAGTCCAGCAAAAGCGAAGATTATTTAACCGCAAGAGCGGAGTATAGAAAGCAAGTACAACGTACAATGTACAAAGCATATGGGACATAAAATTTCTCCAACAAGCTTAAGACTGAAAATCACTGACACCTGGAAATCCAGATGGTTTTCAAAGAATAATTTTGCCCGCACTTTGCAGGAAGATGTTCAAATTCGCGAATATTTGCAGAACAATCTTAAGAAAGCCGGAATTGTCCGAATTGATATTGAACGTTCTACGGGCGCTTCGGTAACGATTATTATCAAATCAACTAAGCCAGGCATGATTATTGGCAAGGGCGGCAATGGCATTGAAGATTTGAAAAAGAAGCTCAAAGCGAAGCTTGGCATTAAGAAAGACATTAAGATTAATATTGAAGAAGTTCGCGAGATTAATTTGCAAGCTGCAGTAGTTGCGCAAAATATCGCGGACAGCTTGGAAAAGCGCATTTCTTACCGCAGATTAATGAAGCAAGCAATTGAGCAAATTATGAATGCCGGCGCAAAAGGCGTAAAGATTGCTATTGGTGGCCGTTTGGGTGGTGCAGACATTGCCCGCACAGAATGGCTTTCACAAGGCAAACTTCCTTTGCACACTTTGCGCGCAAACATTGATTTTGCCCGCGCAACCGCATTTACAACTTATGGCACTGTTGGCGTAAAAGTCTGGATTAACAAAGGTGAAATTTTTGAAGGCGATGCCAAACAAACAAAACCTGCGCCATTTTTGGCACGGCCAGCATTTAATCGCCCAAGCTCAACGCGCCAGCCGGGCCGCCCAAGACCAGAACAGGCCTCTAATTCCTAACTTTATTCTTTATTCTTAATTCTTTATCCTAATCTCATGATGATTCCAAAAAAATTAAAGCACCGCAAACACCACCGCGGCCATACCAAAGGCAAAGCAATGGCAGGAAATGAACTTTCCTTTGGCGCGTTTGGCTTGAAAGCCTTGGAAAATTCCTGGGTTACAGCCCGCCAGATCGAATCTGCGCGCCGCGCAATGACCCGTTACATCCAAAGAGGCGGAAAAGTTTGGATTCGCGTTTTTTCCGATAAGCCAGTAACAGTGCACGGAAACGAATCACCAATGGGCGGCGGCAAAGGCGCAGTGGATCATTTTGTTGCAGTTGTTAAAAAGGGGCGGGTCATGTTTGAAATGGATGGCGTTCCGGAAGTGACTGCAAAAGAGGCAATGCGCTTGGCATCATACAAGTTGCCGGTCAAAACCAAGTTTATAACTAAGAACATGTAATTAGGATATTTATGAAGATCAAGGAACTAAAAACTAAGGGCGAAGCGGAATTACAGAAGGACTTGGCAATGCTTCAGGAAAAAACTCGCGAATTGCGCTTTAAGATCCATGCCCAAGAGCACAAGAACGTCAAAGAGATTTCACATATCAGAAAAGACATTGCCCGCATCCTGACAATATTAAAAGAGCGGACTAAGTAATCAATCAACCCTTATGGAAAAAGTAAGACGCACAAAAATCGGCACAGTTATTTCAGACAAGATGGATAAAACCATTGTCGTTCGAATTGATGAAGTTAAGCGCCATGCCAAATACCACAAGAGCTATAAAGTTTCCAAGAAATTTAAAGCTCATGATGAAGCAAATGAATTCCACGTTGGCGATAAGGTTGTTATTGAAGAAAGCCGCCCAATTTCAAAAGATAAGAAGTTTAAAGCAATAAGGAAAGTTTCTTAATTTATGCTGCAAGTAAGATCATGGCTAAAAATAGCTGATAATACCGGCGCGAAGATCGTTAACGTTTTCTCCGTGAACGGCAAAAACTCCAACCGCTATGCCCGCTTGGGCGATGTTGTCGCGGCCTCGGTTAAACAGGCTGCCCCAAAGGGCCAAGTTAAAAAAGGTGATAAGGTTTATGCCGTAATCGTTAGGACCCGCAAAGAAGTCCGCAGAAAAGATGGTTCATACATCCGCTTTGACGACAATGCCGGCGTGCTTGTAGACAAGAACAGCTTGGAACCAAAAGGCAGCCGCATTTTCGGGCCGATCCCGCGCGAATTGCGCGATAAGGGTTTTACAAAGATTATTTCATTAGCACCGGAAGTTATTTAATATGAAGACCTCATTTAATACAAATTTACGCAAAGGCGATACAGTTGCTATCTTGCAGGGCAAAGATAAAGGAAAGACCGGCAAGATTATTGAAGTTGACCGCAAAACCGGGAAAGTTGTTGTTGAAGGGGTTAATATCCACCATCGCTTTGAGAAGCGCCGCGGCAATGCAGCTGGCCAGAAAGTTTCTTTCCCAAGCCAAATGCTGGCTGGCAAAGTTATTCTAATTTGCCCGAATTGCGGAAAAGCAACCCGCATTTCACATAAGTTTTTGGATAATAGCGCAAAGCAGCGCGTTTGCAAAAAATGCGGAAAGGCGATTTAAATACGATTATGAACAGGCTTAAGGAAAAATATAAGAGCGAAATTCGAACTGATTTGCAGCGCAAGTTTAATGTTCAGAATGTTATGGCAGTGCCTCAAATAAAGAAGGTGGTTATTAATGTTGGCTTGCCAAAAAGCCGCACCTTGGCTAACCCGCGTTTTGCTGATATTGTTTCTGAAGACGTCAAGAAAATCACTGGCCAGTTGCCGGTCCGAAAAAATGCACGCAAATCAATTTCTGGTTTCAAGATTCGTGAAAGCGATATTGTTGGCCTTACTGTAACGCTGCGCGGCGAGCGAATGTATGATTTTGTTGATAAGCTCATTAATGTCGCTTTGCCTCGCGTCCGCGATTTCCGCGGCCTTTCACCAAAAGCTTTTGACGGGCGCGGCAATTACCACATTGGCATTCGTGAACAAACCGTTTTTCCGGAAATTTCAGAAGAAGGCATTGAACATTCATTTGGCATGCAAGTCTCCATTATTACAGATGCAGGAGATGATCAAAAAGGTCGAGAACTTTTAAGAAGCTTAGGCTTCCCGTTTGCGGAAAACTAATTAATAAGGAAGTTTGAATTTTTTTCTGCGAGTCCTTTTCCCAGAAGCAGAAAAAAATTACAAACTAACGTCTATGGCTAAGAAATCGTTAATTGCAAAAGCAAAAAGATCAAGAATCAAGCCGAAGTATAAATCTCGCGTTGTTCGACGCTGCTGGAAATGCGGCAGAAACCGCGGATATATGCGCGATTTTGACTTGTGCAGAATTTGTTTCCGCGAACTCGCGTCTAAGGGTGAAATCCCTGGCATAGTAAAGGCTTCCTGGTAAAATTTAAATATATGTTTACAGACCCAATTTCAGACATGCTCACAAGAATACGCAATGCAGCCGCAGCCCGCAAAGAGACTGTGCTTATTCCGTATTCCAAATTAAAGCACAATCTTGCAAATATTTTAGCTCGCGAAGGTTATATTTCCGGAGTTAATGTGCATGATGGCGGCGTGACCTCAAAACAGCTTGAAGTTAAAATCAAGTACGATAACGGTTCTA
>CAZLFS010000054.1:0-4618 GCA_964559005.1 uncultured Candidatus Saccharibacteria bacterium | reverse complement strand
AAACTGAACAAGAGAGAAACAATAGACCCCGGTCCCAAGACAACCGGGGTCTATCTTATTTTTGAAACTATTTAGCGATTATTGGACCGTTACGCTGCCGCCATTGCTGGGATTAAGATGGTCGTGAAAACCCCAGGTGCCAGCCTTTTTAAATTGGTATTTATAACTATCGCCCCGTGCAATGCGGCGCAATGCATCAAACCCCGGCAAATCAGTATGGGTTGGATGCGGATTAGATGCTGGCCAATGCGGCTGGGTATCTTTGTTCACAAATACCACCCAATCGCCTTGTTTAACAGTAATAGTTGAAGGATTAAAGCCATCAGCACCCATATCAATTTCGTGCTGCTGGCTAGTCGGATATTGGCTGGATGGATTCTGTGAACCGGGAGCTGGCTGGCTTTGCGCGTTTTGATTTTGGCTGTTATCATTATTTGATGTTTTGTTGCATGCTGCAGCTAAAAGCGCAACAAAAAGCAATGGCAAAATTATTTTTTTCATTATGATCCTTTCTTCTTTGCTTAATTTTATAATAAAATAAATTGATATGGAAGTGCTGCCAAAATTAATTGTAGTTGTCGGGCCAACTGCCACTGGCAAATCGGATTTTGCAGTGTTTTTGGCGCGAAAATTTAATGCTGAAACTGTTTCCGCAGATTCCAGGCAAATTTATCGCGGCATGGACATTGGTACCGGCAAAATCACTAAAAAAGAAATGCGCGGCGTGCCGCATCATTTGCTTGATGTTGCCTCCCCTGTTTCGAATTTCAATGTTACAAAATTTAAAAAGCTTGCGGATCGGGCAATTGCAAATATCCACAAACGCGGAAAGTTGCCAATTTTAGTTGGCGGCACCGGCTTTTGGATTGATGCCGTGGCGTTTAACCAAAACTTTCCGGAAGTTCGACCAAACAAAAAACTGCGCGCGCGCCTAAACAAGCTAAATGCGGAAAAACTTTTTGTGATGCTCAAAAAAATCGCACCTGCGCGTGCAAATCAAATTGATCGCTTTAATAAAGTGCGCTTAATCCGCGCCATTGAAATTGCCAAAGCAGGCGGAAATATCGTACCGTTTAATGGCCCGCAAAAATACCAAGCCCTGTTTATTGGCCTAGACTTGCCGAGTGGCAAATTGCAGGAAAAAATTGATAAACGACTGAAAAAGCGTTTGCGCAAAGGAATGATTAAAGAAGTGGCGCGCTTGCACAAACAAGGCGTTTCCTGGAAAAAACTGGAAGCATTTGGCCTGGAATATCGCTTTGTCGCGCAACATTTGCAAAATAAAATCACCAAAGCGCAAATGGTTCAGTTGCTTTCGTATGCAATTAAGCACTATGCCAAACGCCAACGGACATGGTTCAAGCGCAATGCAAACATCCGTTGGTTTGATCCAACCAAAAAAGCAACTGCAAAATCCGCAGTTGCATTGGTAAAAAAATTCCTCAAAAGCTAAGCTGCTTTTCTTTTTTGCATTGATTCCTGCAAGCGCGCAACAGTGCTGCCGATAAGCTGGTCATAAGCTTCCGGGTGGCCGGTCTTCAAAGTAGCAACAACCTCATTAAGCTGATTCGGGTATCGCTGTTCAAGCATGTCAGCAAGGTCATTTGCGCGTTGCTTGAGATTGGAATTGTCTTCCTGCACTTGCGCCAACTGCTCTTCTACCAATTCCATAAGTTCGGTTTTTAATTCTGGATTGACGCCCATTTCTTTATCCCGATCGGGATTAAAGCCATATTCAACTGGCATTATTTTTCAAGCTCCTTTTTTAATATTTCATTGACAACGGCCGGGTTGCCTTTGCCTTTTAATTCTTTCATTGCCATGCCAACTAAAAATCCAAAGGATTTTTGCTGGCCGGCTTTATAGTCGGCAACTGCTTTTTGGTTTGAAGCAATTACCGCTTGAATCGCCTGCTCGATTACAGAAATGTCGCTAACCTGTGCCAGGCCAAGGTCTTCCATAATTCTTTCTGGCTCGCCGCCATGCTCAAACATTTTAGCAAAAATTTGCTTGCCTGCGGTAACACTGATTTTGCCGCTTTCAATAAGCTTGACCAGCTCCGCCAAATTTTCTGGGGTAACGCGGGAATCTGCTGGCTGCAGTTTAGCTGCATTTAACAATGCGGAAAAATCCTGCAAGCACCAGTTTGCTGCCATTTTAATAAGCTTGCCGCGATTTTGCGTTGCGCGATCAATCTCCAGCCATTCGTCAATTTCCGAAACCAACTGCTCAAAAAATTCAGTGAGTTCTTTCCACTCTAATAAATTTTGGGTATCAGCGGCTGGCAAGCTATATTCTTCCTTAAAACGCTTGCGCTTTTGCGCTGGCAATTCCGGGATCGAAGCGCTGATTTCAGCCAATTCTTCCGGAGTAAAATGCAGGATCGGCAAATCCGGTTCCGGGAAATAGCGGTAATCATTGGCCTCTTCTTTAGAACGCTGCTCCACGGTTTGTCCGGCTTTCTCATTCCAGCCCATGGTCACCTGTTTTGGCGTTCGGCCTTCTTTTAATTCTTCTTCCTGGCGCGCCAGCTCGTATTCAATTGCTGATTCGGCAAAGCGGAAAGAATTTATATTCTTCACTTCAACTTTATAATTCGGCAATTCCTGCTGACCCGGCTTGCGCACGGAAATGTTCGGTTCCAGGCGCATGGTGCCTTTTTCCATATCCGCAGAACCCGCGCCAACGTAACGGACAATATTGCGCAACTCCTGTAAAAACAAGCGCGCTTCTTTTGCAGATTCAATGTCCGGCTCGGTAACTATTTCTAAAAGCGGCGTGCCGGCGCGATTATAATCAACCAAAGAATAATCCAACCCTTCTGGATGGATATTTTTTCCCGCATCCTCTTCTAAATGCGCACGGCGGATGCGGATGCGCTTTGTTCTGCCATCAAGGTCAATTTCAATATAGCCGTTTTTTGCGATTGGCCGGTCGTATTGCGAAATCTGGTAGCCTTTCGGCAAATCCGGATAAAAATAATTTTTGCGGTCAAACTTGGAATATTCCGCGATTTCGCAATTGAGAGCCTGGCCGACCATAATGCCAAGGCGCAATGCTTCGCGATTTACAACCGGCAATGTGCCGGGCTGGCCAGCGCAAACCTCGCAAATATTTTTGTTCGGAACGGTTTCATCGGGATTATTCGGCGAATCACAAAACATCTTGCTCTTGGTTTTGAGCTGAACGTGGATCTCAAGGCCGATTACAGGAGTGTATGAGCTGTCTGCCATTTTATGCACCCATTGCTGCATATCTCCTTACGGAAATAAATGCAAAAATTAAAACTAAAATCATCAAAATAAATAAAATATTAGTGAACTTCTGGTTTTTCTGGATCAAGCGGAAAAGCAAATACCAAACCAAAGCCCAAAGCACCGGGCTTAAGTACGCCCAAAGCGCGGCAAAAGTGCTGCTATACGCGCGCGAAGAGGCATATGCGGTTTGCAAAATAAAATCGACTGTGCTGCGCAAAAGCAAAACAAACGTGGCGCTAATAATTAAATTTTCACCTTCGGTTCGAATTCTCATATTATTCTTGAAACTCCTTTGGGTATTTTTTGTGCCAATCAGTTATTTGCTGATAAGCATGCCCAACATTAAAAATTGTTTGCTCCCCCCATTGCGGGCCGATTATTTGCAAGCCGACCGGCATTTCGCTTTCGCTGTCATCTGCAGCGGGTGCGAACCCGCAAGGAACAGATAAGGCCGGCAGCCCTGCCATGGAAGCGGGAATGTTTAATTGATCCGCAATATAGCCAAACAGCGGATTATCTTTTGCTGTGCCGATTTTAGGCGCAACATTTGGCGAAGACGCGCAAACCAAAGCATCCACCTTTTCAAAAACTTCCGCAAATTCGTTGACGATCAATCGGCGCACTTTTTGCGCTTTCAAATAATAAGCGTCGTAGTAGCCTGCGGAAAGCGCATAAGTGCCAGTCATGATGCGGCGCTTTGCTTCGTCGCCAAAACCTTCTTCGCGCGTCTTTGCGTAAATTTCCGCGAGATTTTTCGCGTTTTGCGCGCGGTGGCCATAGCGAATGCCGTCAAAACGCGACAAGTTTGAGGAAATTTCCGATGGCGTGACAACCGCGTAAACCAGCGAGCCGTATTTAGTTAATGGCAGCGAAACTTCGAAAACTTCCGCGCCAAGTTTTTTCAATTCTTCAATTGCCGCGTAAATGCGCTGCTCAACTGCTTTTTCCATGCCTTCAACAAAATATTCTTTTGGCACGCCGATTTTTACGCCTTTCAAGTCTGTGCGCAAATTTTTGGCGTATGCCGGAACATCCTTGTTGCCAGTGGTGGAATCCTTTTGGTCATGGCCGGACATAATTTCTGCGGTGAGCGCGAGATCAAGCACTGACCGTGCGATCGTACCCGGGCTGTCGTTTGAAGATGTCATTGCAATGACGCCGAAGCGGGAGACGCGGCCATAAGTCGGCTTCCAGCCGCTGACGCCGCAAAGCGATGCTGGTTGGCGGATGGAACCGCCAGTTTCAGTGGCAAAAGCGAACGGAGCAATGCCAGCTGCCACTGCTGCCGCAGAGCCTCCGGACGACCCACCTGGAATTCTTGTTGTGTCCCAAGGATTTGCAGACGGTCCGTAAGCAGAAGT
>CAZLFS010000053.1:0-4671 GCA_964559005.1 uncultured Candidatus Saccharibacteria bacterium | reverse complement strand
GTTGTATAAGATATATTGTGCGACAAGCTTCATATTTCATTTTTACTCTTTTGGGGGTACTTCCCTCTAAGAGTTCGGCATAATAACTATTTATCTATCTAGGGTTATAAATTAACAACAAAAGGAGCCAAGCGATTGCCTGGCTCCTGTTTTCCACTTACATGCGAATTACATCGGATCGACGAGGCTCTTAGATCCGCAATTGCTGCAGAACTTCTCTCCGGGCTTGAATTCTTGCCCGCAGCGCTCGCACTCGTTCTCGAAGCTGAAGCCGCGCGTTGCCGAATGGCGCTCTTCCGGAGAGATGAACAGCCGATCGCAGGACCAGCACTTGTCCGCATTCGGCATGTTGAATGCCTTGCAGTGCGCGCATTCCTTGCCTGCGCCGCCTTGGGTTGGAACCGCGGTGGTCTCCATGGTCAGCATGCTACCTCCGTGAGTGGGGTTCACATCGCGTTGTTTCGTGGCTGTATCCTCCTGCAACAAATCTCGTTATTCTATAGAAAATTATAGCATATGTCAAGACGCAGTAGCGGCCGCGAATCTAGGATTACTTCAATCGTGATAGCCAGTGTGCATTAGAGCGAATTTGCTCCAGAGATTGTTGCAGCGTACGCTCTGCGCGCGGAGCGCGATTCTTCTTAAAAAAGGCCTCAACTTCCCCTGCCCAAGCTTCGCTTTTAAAAACAGATAGCGCGCCCACAATTACCGACAAAGCAAGCGCCTGTCCTTTAAGCTTTGCCAAAATTTTGCGCCAATTCTTTTTGAGAAATTGCCATGCCATTTCCTGCGCAGCGCTATTATGGAAAATGAATGCAAGCAGGTGTGCCATGTCCTGCAAGCGCACCTCGTCTGAAAGTGAGAAATTTAAAGTTTGAGAAATTAACGCTTTTCCCCGAAAATTGGTCATCGCCAACTCCAAGCGTTCCTTCTCTTCGTGCAAATGTTCTTTTCTGTATAGCCGCAAAAATTGCTGATACTCTTTTTTGCCGCTTTCGCGCCCGACAATTGCATAAACACATGAGCGCAAATCTGCATCAATATGTTTGCCTTCCAGATGCGCGGCAAAAAGCCGTTTCGCTTTAGCGATGATTTCACTATCGCCATATTTTGCAGCATTGTTTAAAACCAAGCTGCGCAGCAAAATTCTTTCGTGCGAGTCATTTGGCAATTTTTTCCAACCAACTTTATGCGCAATCGGTTGGAAAATTTTTAACGCAGACGCGCGAAATTCTTCATAACCGCTTGAATCATGCAATAAATTATCCAATTGGTTTAAACTGGCAACTATTTCTCTCCAAACATTGTAATTATCTTCGTTCTGATAAAATTCCAAAAGTTGCAACGCTTCAGAGGTTTCCAGCTCGCCTGCTTCAGCCAAAGCAAAAGCATCAGACACTACGCTCCAACGATCTGTTACATCAAGCTTTTTTTCAAAAATTGGCTGTTTTAATAAATGCAGCAATTCCGGATCATAAGCAGTGCGGTAAACGCCGGCTTGGCCATAATTCAGCTTTAACCACTCCCCTGTTTTTAATGCCGGCAATGCCAACGATTGCTTTGGCATTAATTTTTTTTCAATTTTAGCAAAATTTTTTCTTTTGATTAGAAGCGGTATTTGCCATAATGTCTTTTGCTGATTCTTTTTTCGCGATATTGCGCTTGAGAAGAAGCGCGACTGCGCAAGCAGCAAAGCTTTTTTACTGTTTTTTACACTGACAACCGGATAACCGGCTTTGCCAGTCCAATTTGCCATTACTTTTGCAACCGGCTTGCCAGAAACATGTTCCAATGCACGCCAAAGGTCAACCGTAGTAGCATTGCCGTAAGCATGCTTTTTCAGGTAATAACGCAAGCCGTCGCGAAAATCTTTTTCACCAAGATAATCTGCAAGCATGCGAATGACGCTTGCGCCTTTTGCGTAGGAAATCATATCAAAAATTTCACTGATCTCGTCGGGATGCCTTACTTCAACTTCAATTGGATGCGAATTTGCCAGTGAATCTAGATTTAAAGCGATAGACAAATCCTGCGCCACAAATTGCGTCCACAAATTCCATTCCGGAAAAATGCGGTCTGTTGCCAGATATTCGGCATACGTTGCAAAGCCTTCATTTAACCAAAGCTCTGTCCACCAATCCATGGTCACGAGATTGCCAAACCACTGGTGTGCAAGCTCGTGGCAAATTGTAATTGCCACGCGCTGCTTTGCTGCAGAAGAAGAATGGTCCGGATCAACAAGCAAAGCCGTTTCGCGGTAAATAACTGCGCCCCAATTTTCCATGGCTCCGGCTTCAAAATCCGGAACAGCAATTAAGTCCAGGATTGGCAAAGGATAATCAATTGCAAAATATTCGTTAAAAAATTCTAAACATTTGATGGCAACATCTAAAGCAAACTTGCCCTGATGCTTTTTTCCGCGCGTGGTAAAGACCCGCACCAAAACGCCATCTTTGGTGCGCCCTTCGATCATTTCCAGCTCGCCAACAACAAAAGCAACCAAATATGTGGACATTTTCGGAGTTGGCGCAAATTTTACGGCATGAATACCAGATTGGTGTTCTATAGTTTCAACCGGAACAGTATTTGAGATTGCAGCAAGATGTTTTGGCACAATTATTGTGATATCAAAAACCGCTTTCATTGCTGGCTCGTCAAAAGACGGAAAAGCCCGGCGCGCATCAGTCGCCTCAAATTGCGTCACAGCCAAATATTTAGTCTCACCGCCAAACTCATAGCTGCTTTTGTAAAAACCATGCAATTTCTCATTAAGCTTTGCCCTAAATTTTAGGTGCAATTCAGCATTACCGCTTTTAATCGTTTCCGCAAAACGAAACTTAACAATTTCTTTTTGCTTATCGTACCTAATGCTTTTAGCCCTGAACTTTTTGCCCGCTTGTTCAATGTACACATCACTGATCTTAAGATCTACAGCATGCAGAGTTATTTCCCCCGCAGGCGCTTTCATTATCAGATAAATTGTTTCCTCGCCGCTGAAAGCGAGCTGCTTTAAATCCGGTTTAATAATAATTTTGTATCTTTCGGGCAATATGTGTTTTGGTAAGCGTACTTCTTTAGGCATAAGCTCCTTGAGTTAACAATAAAACCATGATATCGTGTAGATTCTAACAATGCAACGGAGGGAATATGGATGCTGGTTCTTTGCCGGAAAACTACGATCCGAAAGAAGACGCGCAGCTCAATGAGTTGCTCAAACTGGCAGAAGAGCAAGTCGCCAGACTTCTTCAGGATGCGAAAGAAAGCTCAAGTCTTAAAACCCTCGCGGATCAGCTGCGAATTGAGCTTAACACAAAAAAAGAACACTTCCAGACACAACTGGATGTGATTCGCGCACAACCGGCTAATATCCTCGGGCTGATGCTTAGTTCTTACCGCAACAACTATGTACGCGAGCTGACCAGAATCGTTGAGTATGCAATAACCCGCGAATTTTAGAACCAGTGAGGCTTAGACCCGCCTTGGAGCAATCCTAAAGGGTCTTTTGTTTTGCCGGCAAGGTATCATCCGAGGGTGCCGCCCGAGGGGCACCCTCGTTAGCCCACCTCGATTATTTGCTTGATATGATCAACGATCTCTAAAAATTCCTTGCTTTCTGTGTTGCGCGCGCGCGGCAAATCAATTTTAATCCTGCTGCGAATTTCCCCATTTTTAATAACAATAACCCGATCAGCCAATTCTACTGCCTCCTCTACTAAATGCGAAACCATTACCACTGTCAGTTTATTCTGCTGCCAAAGGGCCAATAAATCATTGCACAATTCCGTGGCTGTTTTGATATCCAGAGCGGAAAAGGGCTCGTCTAAAAGCAAAATATTGCGTTTAACTGCTAGCGCGCGGGCTATGCCGACACGCTGTTTTTGGCCGCCAGAAAGGTCGCGCGGATAACGATGCTCAAACCCGCGCAAGCCCACTTCATTTATTAAAGCCTGGATCTCATTGTCGTCAAAAAGTAGGCCTTGAATATTAAAAGGAAAAACGATGTTCTCTTTTACAGTTAGCCACGGCAGCAGCGCAAAACTCTGGAAAACCATAGCTGCCTTTTCATTAATGCCATCTAACTCCTGGCCTTCTATTTCTATCTTTCCGCGCGAAGGCTGGTCAAGGCCGGCAAACATGCGTAAAATTGTGGTTTTGCCGCTGCCTGATTCCCCTACCAGGCAAACAAACTCCTTCGGGTGCACTTCCAGGAAAATATCGCGCAAAACTGTGCGATTGCCATAGTGCTTATAAATTTTATCTGCCTTGATCATGATTATTCAAACTTATATTTTTCGCTGATGCTGATTAATCTCTGCCATACGAGGCGATCAATAATCAAAATAATAATAACCAACAAAATCAGAGCGGTTGTAAATAAGCCCATGTCATATCCCGCAGAAGATGACAAAACATTGCCCAAACCAGGCAAACGGATTTTCACCGAGCCGTAATTAATGTATTCCGAAATGATGATAACGTTCCAACCTGCGCCCCAGGATAAAATTGAGCCAGTGATGATGTACGGGAAAATTGCTGGAAGAACTACTTTTCGAAAACGCCTAAAGCCTTTTGCGCCATAAATTTTTGCCGCGTCCATAATTTCATTTGGAATTTGATGCAAGCCGCCAAGGGCGCCAAATAATACAGACCAAAACATTGCGGCAGCCAAAA
>CAZLFS010000052.1:0-4712 GCA_964559005.1 uncultured Candidatus Saccharibacteria bacterium | reverse complement strand
CCGCCCCAGCCAACCTGGTTGCCGTTTGCATCGTGCATTGGACATGAGATCGGGGTGGTATCGGGATTCAAGCCTAATTCGCTGGTAATCTGCAAAAACGGAGCCTGGTCGCGGCTCGGCTTCATAACCACGCGCCAGCTTTTTGAAGGCGGATCACCGGCGCGATTGCAGGTGCCGACATTCCTGCCCAAGTTGGTTTCTTGAGTAAGAATACCAAGCAGCAATGCCGGGCGCACGCCGGTTAAGCTTGACGCTTCTTGTGCGTAGGAAACCGCTTGGCCGAAAGTAATTTGCTTGCCGACATTCAATAAATCATAGAGGCGGTTGCGGATTTCAGCAGCTTGCGCTTTGCTGTTATTTAATTGGCTTTCATAAGCAGCTTCTCTGCCTTTGGTTTGGCGCAGCAAATCATTTTCATCTGAAATTTTGCCGACCAGTTCGGCTTCTTGCGCTGCCTTCAAATTCAAAAAGTTTTTTGCATCATCTTGCTGGCCAGTAAGCGTGTCTTCTTGCTGCTGCAATTGGACATGCACTTCTTTAACCTGCTTCAAAAGATTGGAAAGATTATCAGAAACCTGCTTGGAATTATCCATTTCGGTGAGCATCGCGGAAATGCCGCCGTCAGACAAAACCTGGAACATTGAATTTTGGTCTTTGTCATCAATATTTTGCAGCAGCAAGCTGATTTGGCTTTGCAGTTGGTTGTCTTTGGCAATATTTTTATTAATTGCATCCTGGGTGTCGGAAATTTTATTGCCAAGATCCTGGATTTTCAAATCTGTCTGCTTGATTAAAGCTTGCAGCTGCGCTTGCTCTGTACGCAGCTCTGCAATTTTATTGGCTAAAGTATTTTTTTGTGCGCGGACAGTGCCAAGCTCTTTTTCGTATTGCGCAATCTCCTGCTCAACTTTTTGAAGCTCTTGCTGCAATTGTTGTTTGTTCATTCCCGAATAGAAGCTGGCTGAAACTGCCGGCGCAAAAGCAGGCAAGACAAAAATGTTGCCGATTAGGGCAACCAAGCAAACCGCTTTTACAATGCGCGATCTAAATTTCATTACCTTTTTATAATAGCAAATTTAGTATAAAGAATACAGAATAAAGCTCGCGCTGTATTCTGTATTCTTTATACTGTATTCTAGTCTTAATCGTTTGTTTCTTGGTCAGTGTCAGCACCGTTTAAATTCGCTTTTTCTTGCTGCTGACTTTGTGAATGAATTTGGACATTGGCAGAACCTTGCGTCTGCTCATTTTCATTTGTGTCGCCGGAATCGTTTTGGTCATTAGCATCTTCTCTTTCATGAAGATCAGCTTTTCCCTGAACATTGACGCTTGGTAAATTTACATTCTGTTCGTTAACATTATCCTTCTGGTCTTGCTTATCGCCCCTATCGCCTTGGTCATTTTGATCACCCTGGCCATTCTGATCATTGCCTTTTTGCTCATTTTCATTTTCATTAGCATCACCTTCAATATGCAAGGATTTTTCGTGCGCTCGCGCTTTTAATCGGTCAATGTTTTCTTGAATGTGCGCTGCGGCGTTAAGATTGCCTTTTGCTTCCAGCTTTGCTTTAACATCTGTCAAAGTGCTAATAGCATTATCAACCTCATTGGTTGCTTCCTGCTCTGCGACCGGCTTATTGTCGCTGTCTTCCTTTTCAATATCGTCGATTCTTTGCTGCGCGATATTGGAACTTAAATCAGCTTTGGCTTGATCATCAGTGGTTAAAGCAACGCGCATTTTTTCCTGGGTCTTTTTAATTGGGAACAAAACGTCTCCGGGCTTTGCGCTTTGCGAAGCAAATGCGGTTCCGGTGATCAACGAAAGACCAAGCAAGCTTCCCGTTATGTATCGAAGCATGTTAACTTTTTTCCTTTCTTGAACGATAGTACGTTCTGTATGGAAAACTGTTTCAGTTTGCGCGTCAATTGCAGCAAGCAAATTCTGCTTGATTTGCTCTTTGCGCAAAGGATTCAAAAGCGAAGACTTTTTTAAGCCTTTGAGTTGGGAGATATCTTTTTTAAAGCGGTCCAAGTTGAAGAGCATGGTTTTTCTCAATTTCTTCTCTTAATCTTTTTAATGCGCGATGTTGTACGAGCCTTACGGCTAAATTAGTTTTGCCTAAAATTTCAGCGACTTCATCAACTGTAAAATCCTGGATGAAGCGCAACTCTAAAATCTGCTTATATTGGAATGGCAAATAGTCAAAAGATTTTTTAATTAATTCAATATTTTCCTGTTTGCTGTAATCATTTTGAATTGACTGGTCGGAATAAAGCGGCAGTCCTTCAATATCCACCAATTCCGGAGTACGGTAATATTTTCTGAAATAATCGTTAATCGCATTTGATGCAATTTTATAAAGCCACGCCGAAAAATTCAGTTCTTCCAAATCCAACGTTTTCAGCCCGCGCCACGCTTTGATAAAGACTTCTTGCAGCACGTCTTCCGCAGCCTGGTCACGAATTTTGATCCTAATAAAGCCAAAAATCCGATCGGCAAACTCATCGTAAAGTGCTGCAAACGCCTGCTTATCGCCGCTTTTGGCTGCTTTTACCGTTTCCAGAATGTCCATTTGTTTGCTTATATTAACGCTTAAATAGCCGGGGCGTTTCACCCTCAAATACTATTAAGAACCACTCTTTTCGAATCCGCCGGCTTGAATTTCCCATAACTTCTGATAAAGACCCTGATTGACCTTCAATAACTCCTCATGCTGTCCCTCTTCTCGTATTTTACCTTTTTCCAAAACAATAATTCTATCCATTTGCATAATGGTAGACAAGCGGTGCGCGATGACAATTGTAGTTTTGCCTTTCATCAAATGCTTCAAAGAATCTTGAATAAACTTTTCAGATTCAGAATCAAGCGAAGATGTTGCTTCATCCAAAACCAAAATCGGCGCGTTTTTCAAAATTGCGCGGGCAATCGCAACGCGCTGGCGCTCGCCGCCGGAAAGTTTTACGCCGCGCTCGCCAACCAAGGTTTCATAACCCTCTTTAAATGAACTAATAAATTCATGGCAATGCGCAAGCTTCGCGGCAGCAATTACCTCTTCGTTTGTGGCACTCGGTCGGGCATAGCGAATATTTTCCATTAAGCTACGATGAAATAAAATCGGATCTTGCGGAACCAAAGAGATGCATGCGCGCAAGCTTTCCTGGGTTACATCGGCAATATTTTGTGCGTCAATTAGAATCTCGCCGCTTTGGACATCAAAAAATCGAAACAACAATTTTACTATAGTTGATTTGCCGCCGCCGGAAGGACCAATCAAAGCAACACGCTGACCAGGTTTAATAATCAGATTGAAATCAGAAAGGACGTCCGTACCGGCTTCTTCTGTTTTGATTTTATAAGAAAAGTAAACATTCTTGAATTCAATTTTACCGTTCTCAATAACGATATCCCTGGCGCCCGGTTTATCTTGGATTGCATGCCGCGCCAACAAGATTTCCGTCATTTCCTCGGCGTCGGCAAAACTTTCATAAGTTCTGCGGATAAAACGGGTCATCTGGAAAAGATAACCAAATATCGAAAAAGCATAAGTCTGAACCAAAACAAAATCGCCAACACTCATTGATCCTTTGCGGTATAAAATAATGCCCGCATAAATAACTAAAAATTCGAGCAAGATCAAAAACGCGGCAGAAATCGCTTCAATAACAGAACCCATATTCCAACTTTTATACATCGCCAAAAACCAATTATCAGAAAGTTTTTTAAAGTTTTTAAATTCCTGTGTTGTGCCGCTAAATAATTTCAAGTTAATATTATTTGTAATAGTGTCTGCTAAGTATCCGGATAATGCGGTATCCGCTTCAGCGCGAATAACATCATATTTGAATTTGTAACGCGCGGTGACATAGCTGTATAACAAATAGACAATTGACCAGCCAAAAATTATCATGCCAATCAAAGGGCGATGTACGAACATTATTGCGATTATAAACACTAATCTTAAAATGGCAGGAGCAATGCTCAAATATAACTGGTCAGTGAATTCTTCGAATGACCTTGAATAGCGATTAACTTTTCTGACCAGCGCGCCAGAAAAATTATCGTTAAAAAAACTATAAGAATGGCCGGTTAAATACTTGAAGCAGGTGTCTGCCAAGTCAGCCATGGTTCGAGATTGCGCAAAATTGAAAACGAAACTGAATCCGCGCCAAAAAAACCAACCAACGATATTTAAAATTAAAATATAAAAAACTATCTTCAGAGCGTCGCCATGGGCGACCAACGTATCAACAAGATTTTTATATAAAATCGGTACAGCAGTTTCGTATGTAGTAGCAGCCAAAAGAAAAAACGTCACCCAAAAAACATGCTTGCGATATTTCTTTGCGTGTTGCCAATATATTCGAAGTGTTTGCTTGGTTTGCGTGCGCATGTGAATTCTAAATAACAATTAAATAAATTGACCCGATGCGCCATCGGGTTTATTTATTATAGCATTTTTCCATGCTTTTAGCCGAGGGTTGTTTCTGATGTCCCCATCCGAGGGTGCCATCCGAGGGGCACCCTCGTTGTTGCGCTTATCCCCAAACAATCAACTTGACTTCTCGTTCTGATGCTCTAGTATGCTTATGTAATTAAGAAAAAAGTGCTTTATTTGGGAGGGAAAACTTGTATTTTCTCACAAGAGAGCAAAGACAAAATCGTACAAAATGAGTGAACTTTGGGATCTCGCCTTTAAAACAATAAAAGAACT
>CAZLFS010000051.1:0-4765 GCA_964559005.1 uncultured Candidatus Saccharibacteria bacterium | reverse complement strand
TTTTATTTTTAAAGTGCTGTATGTTATCCTATGCAAGTATTAAAATCGTAATCAACCAAACTTATCACACAGACGCAGTAGTTACATGCGCTTGTGGCAATACTTTTAAAACCGGCTCTACAAAGGAATCGATCCACGTAGAAGTTTGTTCAAACTGCCATCCTTTTTACACTGGCAAACAGAAATTGCTTGATACAACCGGTCTGGTTGAGAAATTTAAAAAGCGTGCAACGCGTTCTTCTGAAATTGCAGCAAATAAAACTGTAAAGAAGCCGCGCAAGAGCCAATCAGAAAAAGCAGCTGCAAAATAGCTGCATAAGAATCCCGCGTCTTTTGAACGCGGGATTTTTTTAATGCAAAACGCATTATCCATGAAACCAGCGTACACAAAAATACTAACCGAATATCACGGCATCAACGAAAAGCTTGCACAGGCAGCTCCTGATGAAATTGCCAAGCTTGGCAAGCGCCAGGCCGAGCTTTTGCCTGCTTTGGAAAAGATCCAGGAACTGGAAAAACTGGAAAAAGAACTGGCTGAAAATAAGCAGCTCGCGCAAGGAGAAGACGAGCTGGCTGCAATTGCATCCGAGGAAATTAAAGTTATTTCCAAGCGCATTGCGGATTTGGAAAGCCAAATTGACGCTCTGTTGATCCCTTCAGACCCGCTTGATGAAAAAAATATTATTGTCGAAATTCGCGCTGGCGCTGGCGGGGACGAATCTGCGCTTTTTGCCGCAGAACTTTTTCGCATGTATCAAAAATATGCGGAAAAGCAAAACTGGCAAACACACATTATTTCCAGCTCACGCAATGACCTTGGCGGATTCAAAGAAGTAATTTTTGAAATCAAAGGGCGCAAGGTTTATTCGAAGCTGAAATATGAATCCGGGGTGCATCGCGTCCAACGCGTGCCGGAAACAGAAAAATCCGGGCGCGTGCATACTTCCACGGTAACTGTGGCAGTGCTGCCGGAATTTGAGCAAGCTGACATTGATATTCCAATGAAAGATTTAGAAATTACCGCAAACACCTCTTCCGGGCACGGCGGACAATCCGTGAACACCACCTATTCAGCAATTAAGATTGTGCACTTGCCAACCGGAATTAGCGCGCAGTCCCAAGATGAACGCTCCCAAGCGCAAAATCGTGAAAAAGCTTTGGCTGTGATCCGCAGCCGCGTTGCAGCATTTTACCAGGAACAGCGCGAAAAAGAGTATAAAGACAAGCGCAAGGCGCAAATCGGCACTGGCGACCGCTCGGAAAAAATCCGCACTTACAATTTTCCGCAAGACCGCATCACTGACCACCGCATTAACGAAAACTTCAACCAAATTCCGAATATTATGGACGGTGATTTGGATGAAATAATTAATGCTCTGGGTGAAGCTGATTTACAGTTGAAAAAGGAAGTGCTAAGTACTTAATACTAAACATGCGCACAAAGGCGAGTAAAATTGAGATAAACGAAATCCTGCTTTCGGAAATTTTGCGCAAGCCGAAAGAATTTATTATTGCGCACCTGGAGCTTCGCCTTACGGCGGCACAGCGCGCGCGTTTGCGCAAAATGCAAAGACAATTGCAGGCGGGTGCGCCGCTGGCATATGTCCTTGGCTATCAATGGTTTTTTGGCGACAAGTTCATCGTAAACAAAAATGTGCTCATTCCCCGGCCAGAAACAGAACAGCTGGTGCAGTTGGCTTTGGATTATGCGCGAAAGAACCGCCCGGAAATTATAGCGGATATTGGCACGGGTTCAGGCGCGATTATTATTTCTTTGGCAAAAAATTTGGCACCACGGAAAACGAAATTTATTGCTGTAGATATTTCTCCGAAAACTTTGGCAGTGGCAAAGCTAAACGCAAAAAGCGCTAAAGATTTGCAAATTGAATTCTGTAAAGGAAGTTTGGTCGAGCCAATCGCTAAAAAAATATCCGGAAAAAATGTGTTAATAACTGCAAATCTGCCTTATCTTTCTACAAAAGAATTGAATGAGCCAACAATCAAAAAAGAGCCAAAGCTGGCGCTCTATGGCGGCAAAAAATCGCACCAATTGATCGAGAAATTAATAAACAAATTGGCTCAAATTAACTTCAAAGAAACGGAAATACTCTTAGAAATAAATTACAATCAAGCCGGCATTTTGAAAAAAATCATAAAAAAATACTTGCCTAATGCGCAAGTGCGAATTTATAAAGATTTAGCTGGCAGAAACCGAATTGTAGAAATTTATTTTGAATCAACCAAGCTTGCCGCAAACTTTTGAACATCCTCGCCGCCGTGCACGCGCACGCGCGGCAATTCCAATAAGTTTTGCTGATTTGCGCCCGCGCGTACTTTACCATTATGCGTGGTAAATGCCAAATCAAAACCGCCGTCGCGCAGAATTTTTTCAATATCCGCGTTATAATGCCCGTAAGGATAAATAAAAGTACGCGTGCTAACGCCGAAATTTTTTTTCAAATCATCTAGCCCGCCGAGCACTTCTTGCTTTTTTGTTTCGTAGGAATATTTTGGATCAGTGAAATCAATGTGATGCTGGCTGTGGTCAACCATTTCCATCCCCTCTTTGGCCGCAACTTTGATCTGATCCCAAGTCGTATAATCAGGCTGGCCAACTTCTTGGGTAATGATGCCAAATGAACCAACCATATGGTGTGCAGCCAGGACTGCTGTCGCATTGTTTAACGCATCATCGTAACCGTCGTCAAAAGTGAGCACAATTGCTTTATCTGGCAAAGAGCCGTTGCCATGCAAAAAGTCATCAAGCTGGGCAGTGGTTACGGTTTTATAGCCATGCGCATCCAAATAATTTACTTGGTCAGTAAAATCCTGCAAGCTGACAGTTAAATCCTGGCGGTATTTGTCAGGAGCAGGCGGCAACGGGCCAACATGGTGATACATCAAAACAGGCACGAGCACAGCGCCGTTGCTTGTTTTCGTAATTGAAATATTTCGCGTATTGCGATTTTGCCAGCTGCGAAAAGAAACAACCGCGATTAACAGCAAAGCTAAAAAAGCTATTTGGAGGACATTTTTTGGTAACTTCATTGATTTTATAAACCCAGTGAGGATCCTATCCGAGGCTGCCATCCGAGGCTGCCATCCGAGGGGCACCCTCGTTGTTGAGCGTGGTTATTTTACGGCAACTCTGTTTCCTGGCGGCACCATCTCTAACCATAATTGTCCACGGTCAAAAGCAATTTCATTGCCATTTTGGTCGTAAAATCTGGTTTTGCCGTCAACCACTTTCCATGTACCTAAAATTTCTTTGCCGTCTTCAAAAACGTAAGCTTGGCCGCCTTCGCGCGTACCCATGCTGATTGCGTACAGCGTATCGCTTGCTACCGGCCAATTCCTGACAAATTGCACGACAACTGTTTTCGGATGGATTTGCACATTGTTGTTGCGGTCAATATCCGGCTTGCCGGCTAAAATTCTTTTGTAGGTATTTGTGGTTGGATCGTAATTCCATTCAACTGCCCACGGCGACATGGAAAATTGAATATCAATCGTTTTTGCCGGAGCAGACGGATCTTCGGCATCATCTTTGAAAACCCAATCCTGATAGTTCTTATCCAAGCTATAGCCATACGCCTGCGCTAAAGCAAATAATTTTTCTACAGAAGTATAAGTGTTGTGCGGCCTTTTGCGGTCCGAGGTGCGCCAGAAAAACGGATCATTGCTCATTTGGTCTGCATCGGAAACTCCTGGCAACCCTTGCTTTATGTAATACAAAGCGTCGCTGTTTCCGCCCACGTGCGCATAAATCGCGCCCAATTCCTGCGCCCAATCATTAAAATACGTGCGTGCGCTGCGCACCGGTCCAATCATATCTACATTTTGCGTTTGGAAAACTGCCAAGTAACGGGTAATGCCGCCTTCGGCCAAAGCTTCGTAAACAACATCCGCTTGGGAAAGACCAGATTGCGGCCGCGCTGCTTGCAAATTTTCAACTACTGCTGCAAACGGGCGGTGCACTTGGTTTGCCGGCACAACCAAACCATTAATTGCCTGCGCCATGCCCTGCTGCGCAGTTGTCGGCTGGGAATATTGCCTAAACAATTTGTCTTGCACAGAAGTGCTTGTGGATTTAATGTGCTTAAGCACCGCCTTGCGGTGATGCCTAACGCTGTAAGCTATTGCGGCCAATGCAATAATGACCGCGGCTGCAGCTGCATATTTTGCTGCTTTTTTAAATTCATTTTGAGTGTTCATTGAGGCTGTGTAATTCATATTTAGCATTATAAAGAAAAAGCCCGTTTTTTAGAAGAGCCGAACTCCCAACAAACGAGCTAAATTTCTGTATAAAATTGCTAACTGTTATTCTTTATTTTCAGCAGCTGCTTCAGCTTCGCCCTCGCCTGGCTTAGGTGTTTCTGCAGCACCTTCAACTTGGCTGACATCTTCGACAATTGGCGTTGCCAATTCTGCTTCGACGTCGCGCGGAGCAGCAATCTTCACGACAACTTCTTCTGGGTCAGTTAAAATTTTAACTTTGTCGCTGACTTTCAAATCTTTAACGAAAATCGTATCGTTTACGTTTTCCAAATGGCTGATATCTACCTGGATGTCATGCGGCAAATCCGCTGGCAAGGATTCCACTTCGACTTCGTTCAAAACTGTCAAAAGCGTTCCGGAATTTGATTTTACTGCTGGAGATTCTCCAACGAAAACCAATGCCACGTCTGCTTTGTGTTTTTCAGTCATGCTCACTTCATAAAAATCAACGTGGATAAATTTTCCATTCAAATAATGCCTTTGCACA
>CAZLFS010000050.1:0-4768 GCA_964559005.1 uncultured Candidatus Saccharibacteria bacterium | reverse complement strand
CGTGGTTAACGCTTCACCTTCAATATCTTCAGCAATAATCACCAAGTCCTTTTTACCAGCTTGGACGATCTTTTCAAGCAAAGGCAAAACATCCTGGATTGAAGAAACTTTTTTATCTGTAATTAAAATTGCGGGATTTTCCCAAACCGCTTCCATACGTTCCGGATTAGTAACCATATAACCCGAAACAAAACCGCGATCAAAGCGCATGCCTTTAACAACTTCTTTATCCAAGCCAATTGCCTGGCCTTCTTCTACGGTGATAACGCCGTCGTGGCCAACCTCTTCCATTGCTTCAGCAATTAATTTGCCGACTTCTGGATCGAGAGAAGAAATTGTGGCAACCTGCTGGATCGCTTCTTTACCTTTCACTTCTTTTTTTACTTTATGCAGTTCAGAGACTACGAATTTAACTGCCTTATCCATGCCGCGCTTAATGTCATTGGCATTGGAAAAGTCGTCTTTTTTAGTATCAAATGCGACCTCAATCATTTTCTGTGCTAAAACAGTGGCTGTGGTCGTGCCATCGCCAGCTGCTTCATTGGTGCGGTTGGCGACTTCCTGAATCAACGAAGCGCCGACATTTTCAAATTTATCTTCTAATTCAATGTCTTTTGCTACGGTGACGCCATCATCAGTAACGCTTGGCGAGCCAAAGCCGCGGTCTAAAATAACACTGCGGCCGGTTGGCCCTAATGTGACGCGAATGGCATTGGCTGCCTTGTCCACGCCGGCTTTAATCGCCTTTTTTGCTTCGTATCCAAATTTAATGTCTTTTGCTGCCATGTCTTTAAAATTTAATTATTCTATGATTGCGAGAACGTCGCTGTTATCTTTTTCGCTGCCAACAAATAAAATTTTGTAATCTTCGCCGTCCATTTCTATTTCATCTCCGGAATATTTGCCAAAAACAACTGTATCGCCTTCTTTTAGGCCAAGTCTTTGGATTCCCTCGCCATTGCCTAAGGCGACAATTTTACCTTGGGCTTTCTTTTCTTTTTCGTTCGCCGGCAAGACAATTCCAGAAGCAGTAACCTCTTCCTGGGTCGATTGCTTAACTAAAATACGGTCGCCGATTGGTTTTACTTTCATTGCTGTCCTTTCTTAGATTAAAACAAGCACTCAATATTTTAAGACTTTTTCCAAAATTTGTCTACCCTTATTCCCAGGGTGGAAAGCCAGCTCATCTTCAGTGATAATAATGCTGTCTTGTAATGTGATCCTGTATGCCTGGAGCTTGCCCAGGTATTTTTCCAGCAAATCGCCAATTTGATTATTGAAAAGGGCTTCAACCATTTTTTTGAAAAAGCTTGGCCGCGGCGTTTTCGCTTCGACGAAATTTGTCTGCACCAAAAAATCTACGATCCATTGCTGATTCTTTTGGAACTCCAAAATTTTATCGCCGCCAAAAAACGGGATTAACGAAACGTACTCCACTGCAGTATAAACATTTTTTTCCTGGTCAATGACTTTTGATTCATTGACATAATGATTCAAACAAAAACGATCTGCAATATGCTGCTTATGCCTGCGCATGCCCCGTGCCTGAAAATATACGCTTAAAAAAATGCGCGCCAGCCAAATGCGTTTTGGCTTGGTTAAGACCAGCAGGTCAATATCACTGCCCTGCTTGGAATTGCTAATCGCGACTGAACCAGATACCGCCGCGCCGGAAATAAAGGGCACAAAGCGCAAATAAGGCAAAAACTTACTTGCTCTTTTATAGCGCTGGGTTTCAGTGAAATTATTTTCCAAGCGCTTTTGCGCGAAATGCTTTTTGCCCGGCAAAAAATAAAAACCGCCGTCATGCTCGACACGGTCCGGCATTTGATTGATCGTAGTAACAATTTCTGATAACGACGCTGCCTGCTGTTCCGGTTCTGTCCTTAACAAATACTTCTGGATTTCAAGCAAAGTTAAAGGGTGCTCTTGCGCATCAAAATAAAGCAACGTTTTATAAATTGAATCAGCAAGCATTATTTTTGATCCAAAAGTTGAGAAACAGTGACAAAAGTGTAGCCCTGCGCCTTGAGATCTTCAATGATTTGCGGCAAAGCCTTAATCATTTGGTCGCGATTTGCGCCGTGGATAACGCCAAAGCCATCATGCAAAACTATAATGCCGCCCGGCTTTGCTTTACTCTCAATATTCTTTTTAACTTGCTCCGCTGTTAGTGCTTTGTAATCCGTGGTTAAATCATTCCAAGTGACCACAACAAATCCGGCTTTTTGCGCGGCTCTAATGCCCCATGGCGTGCGAAAACCATGCGGCGGCCTGAAATAAATTGGCGTTACGCCGGTTGCATTTTTAATTGCATTGTTCGCTGCCAACAAATCCGTTTTAATATCAGCTTCATCATTTAAGGGCGTTAGGCGGTCGTGATGCATAGAATGATTGCCGATTTCGTTGCCATCAGCAACTATTTGTTTTGCCACGCTTGGGTAGTAATTGACATTGTCGCCAACAAGGAAAAATGTTGCATGGATGTTTTCCTTTTGCAAAATGCTTAAAATCTGGAGAGTCGCTTTGCCGTTCGGCCCATCATCAAAAGTCAACGCAACAATTTTATTTTGTGTGTTCACATGCGAAACAACATGGCCGTAAAAATTTGACGAAGGCGAATAAGCAAAATACAAAAACACTGACAATAACAAGAATATGATTGCCAGTAAAAATTTAACGTTTTCTCTAAACGCTTTTACTGAAAAATATTTAAATTTTCGCTTTCCAGCTTCGTCCATTCTCCTAGATCGTCCTCTATATAAAATTGTATCTTATGGGAAAATTCAGTTTCTGACAAGGTATATTCTGTGCGTGCAGATTCTCCGGCGCGATGCGAATAGTGCATCTTTTTATCAAGCACCACCGGTTTGTTCTCGCGAACTACTCTAAAATGGCCGTTGTCATTGCGAAATTCC
This sequence comes from uncultured Candidatus Saccharibacteria bacterium, assembly GCA_964559005.1. GTDB lineage: Bacteria > Patescibacteriota > Doudnabacteria > UBA920 > VMFF01 > CAZLFS01. Next base: position 1,850 of record CAZLFS010000050.1, on the reverse strand, counting down.
AGCACATCCTGGCTGCCCTGCTTAACCGTGCCATCTGCTGTTTCTGCCAGCAAGTCCTTGGTAGTATAACTGACATCATCAAAGTTTTTCAGTGCCAACTGCACTAACGCTTGCCATTTTTCGTCATTCATACCGTTATTATAACTTACTTTTGGCAATACTGACAGAAAGTTGCGGTTCTGGAACCAATTTTCTTTGAAACTAGCGCTTTGCCGCAATTTGGGCATGGCTGCCCGCCTTTGGCATACACTAAATGCTCGTCCGCAAACTTGCCTGATGCGCCATTAGTCATTAAAAAATATTCCAGCGAAGAGCCGCCGAATTTGATCGCGCGATTTAAAACTTTTTTAATGTGAGTGTGCAATAATTTGATTTGTCCGTCTTTGAGCGATTCCATTTTTCGCAAAGGATGGATGCGCGCCAAAAACAATGATTCGTCTGCATAAATGTTGCCAATGCCAGCAATGACGCTTTGATCAAGCAAAAAATCTTTTGCTCTTTTTGAGCTGTGCGCTGAAACGATTTTATGAAAATCCTTTAAGCTCAACTGCAGCGGCTCTGGGCCGAGGCTTTGCTCTGCCAAAACCTGCTTTAATTCCCGCTCGCTTACCAGCCGGATGTGGCCAAACTGGCGGGTATCATTATAAAAAAGCTTGTCGCCATTGCTGAAAACAAACTCTACATGGGTGTGTTTTGTGGGTAAAGTTTCTTTGATCGCTGTTTTTGCCAAAGACAATGCGAGCGGGCTTTGTAGTACCCGCTTTTCCAAAAAGATAAGCTGGCCAGACATGCGCAAATGAATCATCAAAAAATAATTTCCGGAAAGTCCAATAATTAAATATTTTGCGCGCCTACTAACTGCTTTAACAGTCCTGTTTTTGAGCAGGCGGGCAAAATTGTTAGAAAACAGTTTCGAACCAGTTTTGATGTTAGAGATTTTGCCTGCGCCAACTTTCACCATTTTATCGCGATAAACAAAAACCTCTTTGATCTTTTTTTCAACCAAAAATTTTTGCAATTGCCGCTTAATTGTTTCCACTTCTGGCAGTTCCGGCATAGTTAAGTTAGAATAAAGAATACAGAAGACAGAATACAGTTCAGCCCAAAATCCTATGGACTTTGCCGAATTTGCCTCCAAAATTCAATATAAATTTAAAGATAAAGAACGTCAATTATTGGCGCACGCCTTTGATTTTGCCCAAAAAGCGCATAGCGGGCAAAAACGCTTCTCGGGACGGGATTATTTTGAGCATCCTGTTGCGGCAAGCTTAATTTTGGGTGAAATTATGCCGAATGCAACAACAATTGCCGCTACCCTGCTTCATGATGTCCCAGAAGACACCAAAGTGCCATTGGCAGATATCGAAAAAGAGTTTGGCAAGGAAATTGCCAATCTTGTAGATGGCGTCACTAAGCTCGGTAAAGTGCGCTTGCGCAACAGCACTGACCAATATTATGTTGAGAATCTGCGCAAAATGTTCGTAGCAACCTCGCGGGATATCCGCGTCATCCTGATAAAACTCGCGGATCGCATCCACAATATGCGCACTATCGAACACGTTAAGGAAAATAAGCGCATCCGCATTGGCCAGGAAACATTGGAAATTTTTGCGCCAATTGCAAATCGCCTTGGTATTGGAGAATGGAAAGACGAGCTCGAAGATTTGGCTTTTAAAGTTGTTGAGTCGGTTGAATTCGAAAAAACAAAAAAACTTATTGAAAACACCTTAAAAGAAAGAAAAACCGCGATCCGCAAACTCCAGAAAGACGTTGCGATTATTTTGCACACTGAAGGCATTAAATTCGAAGATATTAATGGCCGCATTAAGCGCGTCTATTCGCTGCATAAA
>CAZLFS010000049.1:0-4911 GCA_964559005.1 uncultured Candidatus Saccharibacteria bacterium | reverse complement strand
GGATCTTTTTTGATCAGTTCATCCGGGTCTTTCGCGCCCTCAATCTTAACAACGTAAATGCTGAAACCAAGTTTCAGCGCCAAATCCAAAGTGCGGCGTGTTGCCATTGCGCCGGCAGCATCCGCATCAAAAGCAAATTTTAAATTTTTGGTTAAACGCGAAAGGGTTTGCAACTGCTCAAAAGTGAAAGCGGTTCCAGAGCTGGCAACAACATTTTCAAAACCAGCTTGATGACAGGAAATTACATCCATGTTCCCTTCCACGACCACAGCAAAATCCTGGCGGCGAATTTCCTGTTTGGCTTGGTACAAGCCAAATATCACCCGGCTCTTGCTGTAAACCTGCGTTTCCGGGCTGTTAATGTACTTAGCCGCTTTTGCATCCTTATCAAGGACGCGCGCGGTAAAGCCAACTATTGCTCCAGCATAATTCTTGATCGGAAAAGTGATGCGGTTAAAAAAACGGTCGTAAGTTTCGTTGCGCTGATTTTTTGCAACAACGCCGGCATCAAGCAGCTCCTGCTTGCCAAACTTGTTTTTAAGCAAAAAATTTTCCAACAAATGAAATTCATTCGGCGCAAAGCCGATCTGCCATTCTTTCAAAGTTGCTGCGGACAATCCCCGTTCTTGCAAGTACTTGCGCGCAGGCTCGGCAGCATTGCTAACTTCCAAAACTTTGTGGTAATAGCGCGCAGCCAATTCGTTTATTTTATAAAGCTTTTCGCGATACTGGTCTTTTGCCGTATCCACGCCAGTGTATTTTGGCAACTGCACACCGGCTTTTTCCGCCAAAATCTTCAAAGCTTCGCCAAAATCGATGTTCTCATATTTCATCACAAAAGAAAAAATGTCGCCGCCTTCATTACAACCGAAGCAGTGCCAGATCTGCTTTGAAGGCGAAACCATCAAAGATGCCGTTTTTTCGTGGTGAAAAGGACAAGTCGCCTTATAGTTTGTGCCGGCTTTTTTCAGCTGAATATAAGAAGAGAGAACGTCAACAATGTTAAGACGTTCCTTAATCTCATTAATAGCTGAATTGGACTGCAGCATGTTTATTCTGCTTTAGTTGCTGATTCTTTGCCTGTTTCGTTGAAAATGTTTGCTTTTGGATCAAACTGCCAATGAATTTTTTCAAAACCGCTGACGCTGGTGCGGACAAAAGTATCAATTTTATCTTTGCTTGGGTTTAGAATGTGGCTGCCATTAACCATGACTACATACGGATTTGTTTGATTTACAGATTTAAACTGAATTGGTTCCAATCGGTCATTTTTAGGATTAATGGCCATGACTCGCGCGTTGCTGTGGGCGCAATCCTGATATTGGCTTACAACCACTTCGTCCGCGACGCGATCGCTTAAATTCAATTTCTGAACAATTAAATTGCCACTGAACGGAGTGCCCTTAACAAAACTCAATTCCGGCAAATCATAAGAATAAATTTTGGAAAACTGCTGGCCGATTAACGGCCTAGTAACGTAAAGCTTGTAATTGGCAATTGAAACGTCGCCGCTAATGCAAGCGCCCGCTGGCAACTTAGTTACGTTTGGCGTTGAGGCCGGCACTAAATATGCTTTGCCTTTTTTATTGCCAAAACTGAAGTCAACCGTCGAAGTTGCATGTGCCTGCATATTTTTGATTTTATCTCTTTGCAGCTTAAAGACAACTGCGCCCGCAATCAGCAAAACAAAAATAATGGCTGCAATCAGCAATGGGCTGATTAGTTTGCGCTTTTGCGGCGTTTCTTCGAGTTGAATTGTTTCATTTTCCATATTTAAGTTCCTTCTGGCGGAAGGGAGGAGATTCGAACTCCTGAGGGCTTTGACACCCTGCGCGCTTTCCAAGCGCGTGCACTAGACCACTATGCGACCCTTCCTTAGCAAGGTCAGACCTCAATGGACTTACTAGCAAATTATAGCAAGTCGGTTGAGGTCTGACCTTTGTCCCCCATTTTAACAGCTTACAAGCCTTTTATCAACTGTGCAGATACGAGTGCTTCTTTGCCGCGGGACTGCTTTGCCCAAATGAAAATCGCTTTGGACTTCGGGGCGATTTTTTTTAAATCGACTAGCTTTTGGAATAACACTGATTCAAGTTTGGTTTTTTCGAACGTCGCTGCTTTATTTGATAAATACAGCGGTTCTAAACCCCAAATCAAAGCTAGCTTTTGGCAAACACGTTCGGAATCAGTGAATACAAATAACGGCAATTCCTGGCGCAGATTTGAAACTGCAAGGGCAGTGCTGCCCAGCGGTGAAAAAATAATAATTGGCGTTTTATGTTTTTTTGCCAAAACCATGGTTTGCTTTAAAATCGGGTCAGTTGCAAAAACCTTGCGCAAAGAAACCATATCAAAATAAGAGTTTTCCGAAGCTTCAATAATTTTTTCCATTGTTGACACTGTTTCGCGCGGATACTGGCCGAAAGCGCTTTCACCCGAAAGCATCACTGCATCAGTATGGTCGAGCACGGCATTGGAAACATCGGAAACTTCTGCGCGCGTCGGGCGCGGGTTGCGCATCATTGAATCAAGCATTTGCGTGGCAACAATCACCGGCTTATTTTTTTGCAAACACTTTTTGATCATTATTTTTTGGTAAACCGCAACTTTTTCCTGCTCATCTTCAATAGCCAGATCGCCGCGCGCAACCATAATGCCGTCGGCAGCATCAATAATTTGGTCGAGGTTTTTGATTGCCTGGGATTTTTCAATTTTCGCGATAACCCAGGGCTGATCTTTTTTCTTGCGCTTGGCAATGAAATTTTTCACTTCCAGAATGTCTGCGGCAGCGCGCACAAAAGACATTGCTACAAAATCAACATTATTTTTTAGGCCAAATTCCAGATCCTTGCGGTCTTTTTCAGTAAAAACAGAAAAATCGGTGTTGCTCTCCGGGACATTCACTCCTTTATGCGAGATGATTGTGCCGCCAACAACAACCTCGCAGTGCACGATGCCTGGAACAATATCCGTAACTTTTAGCTCGATCAGGCCATCATCAATCAATATTCGCTGGCCTGTTTGGACAATTCTTGAAAGATCATACTGAACTGGCAAGCCGCCTCTGCCTAAAGCAATGCGCTCACCGTTTTTAACTTTTATTGGCCGTTTTAAATCGCCAATGCGAATTTTCGGACCTTGCAAATCCTGCATGATGCCAATGGTTTTGCCAACTTCTGCAGACACCTCGCGCACCGTTTTCATAATTTTTTTATGGCCCGCGTACGTACCGTGCGAAAAATTAAGGCGCGCCACATCCATGCCATTCAAAACCATATCGCGCAGGATTTCGCGTTTTTCTGAAGCCGGGCCAATTGTACAAACAATTTTTGTATATTTCATAGGTTAGAATAAAGAATACAGAAGACAGAATACAGAATGGTGGCAGGACACAATTAAAACAGTTTCTGTACTGCTCTTGGCGATCCTAGTATGGCGTCTTCAAACAATTTAATTTTACCATATTCACCGTCATAACCCGGAATCACCTGCACCTCATTGCTGCGCACTTTCATAATTGCATTGCTCACCGCGTCCTTGCGCCCTGCCCAAGCTTCGATATTTGGCAAGGTCAAAAGCGCGGAACAAGCCCGGCTGAATTTGGAATGAATTTCAAAATCAAAAATCGTGCGCATACTTCAACATTATAGCGCAAAAGATAAATGCCATTAGCTTAATTAGCGCTTTCTGCTTTTCGAAATTTTCTTATCTAAACTTGCTTTAGCCTCGTCAATTTCCTTGTCCAAATCTTCTTTTAAGTTTTCACCGACACCAGATGATGCAATGATTTTTGTTAAGCGCTTATCAATATCCTTGCGCAATTTAACCAAATTTCTATCAACACTCGCCTGAATTGCAGCGATTTGCTGGGCAACATCGCCTGGCAAAGCATGTTCGCGCTCATGCCTGCGTTGGCGCGCAATCAACAGGATTATTAGCAAAATCAATATCAAGATCAGCAAATTCAGGAAAACCAACAAATAGGTAATAAATGAAAACTGTTTTAGAAACGCTGCCAATCTTGATTCTTTAACTTTTACCGGCAGTTCTGCTTTTGTAGAGTTGCCCGCTTTGTCATAAGCAATCACGCCAATAACGTGTTCGCCGGAATGCAAAGCAACTTCGTATGGCGAAGTAATGCTTTTGCCTAAAATTTTTCCATCAACCAAGGCATCATAGTGGTCAATGCCAGAGGTTGCATCGTGTGCTTCAAAATAGATCGCCAGGTCTCCGGCAGTGAGATTATTTGGATCTATGCCGTCCGGAACTTTGATGGCAAAATTTTCTGGCGGCGTACTGTCAATCTGTACTTTAAATGTGGCTACATCGCTAAACGCCGAACCTGGCGTTTTGCCTCGGCTTTTAATATGAAAATACCAGGCGCCATCAGCAACATTTGGATAAATTTTTTGCTGGGTAATGGTCGTATCCAAAATGTCATCGGGAATAGTATCCGGGCTCTGGTCAAAAATAAAGCTAAAACCATAAGCGCCGTCTGGCCGGTTCCAGACGATCTGGACATCTTTATTCGCATACCAAGAATTTGGATCTGAATGCGTAGGAGAATAAGGCTGCAATGCACCGCCCGCTGGAGCCGGAGTCACTGGCGCATTATTTGCTTCAGCAATATTTATGCTTGTGCCAATTCCGCCAGAGTAAGCATCTGTGCCCAAGCCGTCCTGAATCACCTGTAGTAACTAGGGTTCCATTAGTTGCAGGTATTGTGATGGTTGTTGTTCCTGCAGTTGCTGGCACTTGCAGAAGGACTGATCCTGATGTGGTGCCATAGATCTTTAGAGTACTTGCTGCTCCTGCTGCTCCACCAAGGCCAAGGCTAGAGAATTGTGGCGTTGAAGTTGTGCCTAATCCTGCATCTGCGGGAGTTAATGTTGGAGAAGAAACTAGTCCTAG